>NZ_JACJOQ010000065.1:0-9354 GCF_014695635.1 Coleofasciculus sp. FACHB-712
TTAACTTGCGCCGGAGGATGCAAGCTATCTTTGGCAATGGCTTCCAGTTCGGCAAGTTTTTCGGGAGACAAAGAAATATTCGCTTGTTCCAAGCTTTCTTTGATTTGCCAAGATAAATCGCATCGACCGCGATACTGGTGTAGGGAGAGTTCTGTCCCCATCGCCACAATCACGGCGACATTTCCCCCTTGAGATAGTTTTGCATCTTTGATAGCGTTGTCCGCCACCTTTAGCATCAATAGCTGTTGAGGAATTAGTTGATCTTCGTCGCGGGGCGGGATTTTGAAATTGAGAAAATCGAGTTCAAAATCTTGAATGTAGGCTCCCAGAGGCGCTTCACCGTTTGCTAAGCCATAGTCTTTGAGTAATTGGGGTTGCTCTTCGATACCTTGCCAGCGCTGAGGCGGAAGAGGGATAAAATGCTGCGTTCCCTCATAAATTGTGCGCTCGAAGGCATCTAAACTTTTACAGGAGCCAAAGAAGGCATCCATGCCGACGATCGCTAATGAGTGTTGAGTGTTGAGTTTTGAATTTTGAGTTTTGAGTTGAGGATTGGGAATTGGGGATTGGGGATCCTCACCTTCTCCCGCCGTTGCCTCTGAAGATTCTAAAATCAAATGAGCATTAGTACCACCAAAACCAAAAGCATTGATGGCGGCGCGTTTTGTCGGTTGTTTTTGAGGCCAGGGTGTCGGGGAAGTAACCATCTGTTCAGCAGCGATCGCGCCTTTTTCTGAACGGAGGGGGTCAATTACGTCGATTGTCGCCGGGATGATCTCTTCACCCATGCTCAAAATCACTTTGATGAGACCCGCGATTCCCGCAGCCGTTAATAAGTGACCAAAATTGGATTTGACAGAACCAATCAGAGGCACCGTTTGAGACTGACCGAAGAAGGTCTCCATCGAGTTGAGTTCGGTGATATCTCCGACCGGAGTCCCCGTGGCATGACACTCAATGTAATCGATACTGTTGGGATGAATTCCGGCTTCGGTATATGCCCGTTCAAAGGCTAAGATTTGCCCTTTGGGATTGGGACTGAGGACGAATTTCCCTTTCCCGTCATTCGATAAGCCAACACCGCAGATTGTGGCGTAGATGCGATCGCCATCTCGCAGCGCATCGCTATATCGTTTCAGGACAACCATTCCGGCTCCTTCTCCAGCTACGAGTCCTCCGGATGACTTATCAAAAGGACGCGATATCCCATCTTCTGGATAAGCGTGGAAAATTGAAAATCCCATATTGATGAAGAACGGATCGGCGCAACTCACCGCACCCGCTAACATCAGGTCAGCTTTGCCGGATAACAGATAGTGACAAGCTAATTTAACTGCATACAGCGATGTCGCACAGGCTGCATCCAGAGATAAATTAATTCCAGATAAAGACAGCGCTTGAGCAATGACTGCTGCCGGATACCCAGCTAACATTCCATTTAAAAGAGATCCATCAGAAGGTGGTTTTTTTAGTTGGAAAGATTCTTCTTCTAAAAGTTGCTGAAGGGCTGAATCCAGAGACTTTTGATAGATTGGTGCAAAAAAACGATGGGAAAAGCGGGTGGGAAAAGAAAGATTCCCCAGAATTACGCCGCATTTTTCCAGAACTGAGTGATTTCCTAAATAACCGCTATCTTTTAAAGCTTGTTTTGAAACGTATAAAGACCATTGATAAATTTCATCTAAGTTTTTCAGTAACTCAGGAGGCATCTGATACTCGCTGGTATCTAACTGAAAATCTCGAATATACCCTCCCTTTAAACAATAGTATTTATCTAGCTTCCCTTTATCTGTCGAATAAAACTTTTGGGGGTCTACTCCCATTTGTTCGACTGTTGCTAAGCTTTTAAAATCTTTTTTAGCAATTAAATTCTGCCAATATTGCTCAGGACTTTCTGCACCTGGGAATAAGCTAGATAAACCGATAATTGCAATTTTTTCCATTCAATATTCCTAAAAAATTTAATCAAAAACTACTTTATTTTAAATAAGCTCTAACCATTGTGCTGTAGCAGCGATCGCGACTACAGCACGCTGAATGGTTTCTTAACTCGCCATTACTTAACTCCTACTTTTTCTGAGTTAAAGAATAGACGGTTCAGTTGTTTGCTAATCGTCACTTCTGCCCCAAATACTCGCGAGTAAACTTTTCCTTGGATATCGTGGGAAGTGATGTTCGCCACTAACTTTGTCTCATTGCTAGAAATGACATCCATCGACACGTAAAATGGTTTACCCAAGGGAATCGTTTGGAAATGCTCTCCTTTCTGGCAGCGTAAAGGGAGACTAGCCGCCTGATAAAAATGCCTTACCCAAATCAACATGCACTGAAATTGCACATCTTTGGCGACAAAATCGAATGCCTGTGCCGGAAACTGTCCCCGCTGTTCTTCAGCGATTTGGGGTAAAACACATTCCATCGTCAGGGTTTCTGGCGTAATATTTAAAACTTGTTTTACCCCTTTAAAACTAGGGCCATGAAACAAGGTGCCATCCTGATAAGGCGATAGAAACGCAAACTCTTGACTTTGAGTGGCGTCAAATTCGTAAGTGGGAGCTTCCGGAATTTCCTTCAGGAGTTTCACCTGCCCGTTGTAATGATAGCGGCGTTTTCCGGGTTCCGCTTCACTCCATATTGTCGCTGCGAGTTCGAGCTGCTCGTTCTGGGATTTATTGACTTCCTTCACTTCCAAGATGTATTCGCTTGCCAATGTTTCATCGAAAACAATGCCTTTTAAGACTTTGAAGTTTTCGCAGCTAAAAAACTTGTAGCCAGGATATAGCTGTTCGCTAACATTGGCAAGCCATACTGAACCACAAACGGTTGGTAATACCGCTTGACCACCAATCGCATGATCTTGCAAAAAGGAATTTGCTTTCAGGTTTAATTTTCGATGAATTTGGTAAGTCCGGAGTTCTGAATCTAGCTCTCCAGACACGACTACCAGAGGACTCCCCACTAAGACTTGTACCGTTTCCCGTTCGCCAAAATCTAGTTCGTCAACTAGCATCTGAGTGCCCACTTCAACGGGAATTACCTCAACCTTGCGTTCGGCAAAAATCTGTTTTAACTCAGGCGTAACCATCCCGCCATCCCAAGGTCCCCAATTAAAGGAAGCTACGTGACATTCGGGATGGAGGCGCTTAAAGTGATGGGCAAATTTATTGAGAATCTCATTGGCGATCGCATAATCCGATTGACCAATATTCCCGTAAAACCCAGCGGCTGACGCGAACAACACCAAATGCTTGATTTGATTCGGATTGACACAACTCAGCAGATTTTCCAATCCTTTGACTTTGGCAGTATAAACGGCTTCAAAATCCTGTTCGGATTTATTCTCAATTAATTTATCTGCCAAATTGCCAGCGCCATGAAGAATTCCGGAGATCGCTCCGAAACGCTGGACGGCATCTGCTAGTTTTTCCTTTAAAGCGATCGCATCGGTAATGTCGGCGCTGAGATATTCTGCTTTCCCACCCGCTTGCTCAATCGCTTCCAGCGTTTGGGCGATTTCTCGTTGGGCTAAAATCCCCTTCAGTGTCTTTTGGACTTTGATTGGGGTGGGTTTCTCTCCTCGTGCAGTAATATCTGCCATGATCCGCTTTTTCAAATCAAATTCATCAACACAGCCTTTTGCCCATGCTGGCTCCGGATTGATGCTTGAGCGACCGAGGAGGATGAATTTGCATTGGTAGCGTTGCGCTAGCTTGATGACACATTGGGAAGTAATCCCGCGTCCACCGCCGCTGACGAGAAACACAGAGGATGGAGTAATTTGATTTTTTGTGGGGTGAGCGTTCTTCTTAACCCTACACATCTCGGCTACCAGGGTGGTTCTCCCCTGGGAACTGTACCCGACTTCGGTAATCAACCGATTGGGGTCGTGAAGTTCTGCGACAATCGATTGGGCGACAAATTCTTCATCGAAAGCGGGACTCAAATCGATGGCGCGACAAAACACCCGTTCCCATTCCAGGTTGAGGGTTTTCGTCAAGCCGAACAGCCCCCCACCGATGGAGCTAAACTCTGTTTTGCGACTTAAACCGAATTGCCCATCCAGGCGGCTCACGGTGAGGAAACAACTGCGTCCTTGACGTGCTCCTTCATTCAGTGATTTTTTGAGGTGCTTAGCAATCAGAAAAATATGCTTGAGGATGGCTCTTTCCGATTCCTGCCCAAGACTTGCTTGAATTGAGGGATGCAGATGAACGAACGTGCCAATCGAGCCGTAGTTTTGCGCGATCGCCATCAGCTGTTGTTTCAAATGCTCCTCGCTCAAATCTGCCAGCACCACACGGTTAATTCCTCCCGGTAACGGTAGCCCTTGGGCAATAACAGATTCGGGGAAACTTAATACAACCACTTTCCACCCTCGGTCTGAAAGAGACTTGACCAATCTGATACTGGCAGGGCTACCGTCATCGGTCAGCAAACAAATGTGATGGTCGGGCAAGGTGAAATCCAAATAATCTACCTCACTTAGAGGTTGGAGCCTCGCCCGACCGCGTTGAATCTTGTGCTCAACTTCAGTTGAAGCTTCATCTGAAGCTTCAACTTGCTGCGATTCTGGGGTTAAGTTTTTTTTTCAGCCACCCGCGATTCCTGGCTCATATATTCAACAATTTGAGCAAGGGTGCGGAGTTCGGCTAGCTGTTCTGGATTCACCGGCGGCAAATCAGGGAATAACTCCTGCATTGCCCCCAAGATTTCCACCCGCTTGATCGAGTCAATCCCCAAATCTGCTTCCATGTCCATCGAAAGCTCTAGCATTTCCGTGGGGTAGCCAGTCTTCTCGCTGACCACTTCTAACAAGGATTGAATTAGAGCATTCGCCTTCTCCTGGGAGACAAATCCGTTTTCTGCCTTCGCTGAAACTGCTGCCGCTGGAGAGGAAACCTCGACCTCTGTTGATGGAGCTTTGTTGCCCATATATTCAACAATTTGAGCGAGGGTGCGGAGTTCGGCTAGCTGTTCTGGATTCACCGGCGGCAAATCAGGGAATAACTCCTGCATGGCTCCCAAGATTTCCACCCGCTTGATCGAGTCAATCCCCAAATCTGCTTCCATATCCATTGAAAGCTCTAGCATTTCCGTGGGGTAGCCAGTTTTCTCACTGACTACTTCTAACAGCGCTTGAATCAGGGGGGTCAAATCCACCGGCGCGATTACGGACGCACTAGGGGTATTTTCGATGAAAGAGGGCGCAACTTCTGTTGGCTCTAATTGAGCGATTTGAGTTGAAACGCTGTTTGTCTCTACTGAGCGAGCCTGGGCTGCCTGCGAACCATTGCTGGAAACGGGTTGGGAAATTACTGGCACCGCTGTAGGGACGGTTTCTGGGGCAGCTAGCCCAGAATGTATCAGCTTCTCGGGTGTCGGTACGACAGTCGTGGCAGTAGGGGAAACAACCGAATACTGTGGTTTGTCAGAGGTTCCTTGTCCGTTTTGTCCTTGCTCAAAGTTCCGAATCGGCGCGATTGACGCCTGACCATTCACAACTGACCCATTCGCACCATTACCAGCCCCCAAAAGAGAATAATGTTGCTGCATGAGCTGGAAAAATCTTTGGGAATATTCCAACTGATTTTTCAGGTATTGTTCGTGAACTTGCTGGCTGGCAGCTTGATGTTCGTGAAAGCGCATCATGTTGCGCTCTAAACTTTCTAGAAGACCCTGATTATTTACAGAAGATTGTTGCATGGGTTGCGCCTCTGATTTGGTTGCGGGTGGAACTGGTATCGGCTCTGGCATTTTGACTTGGGGAATTACGGGTACGGGAATTACGGGTTGAGGGGTAGGGATTGGGGCGATGTGTGGTGTTGGTTTCGGGGCTAAAGATTTCTTCGGCTCCTGTGTCAATTTCCCATTCCTGTTTTCCCTTTCTGGATTTCCCTTGATTTGGTGTCCGTTTTGCAAAGCGTGTTCAAAAGCAGCTTTGGTTTTCTCACTGACATAGTTAGCGCCGTTTAAAGGCACATTCAATCTCTTCTTTTGCTGAGAATTGGATGTTTTTGATTTAACTAGGTAAGGATCGAGGTTATCTAAAGACAAGCCAGCCACGCGCAACTGAACAAAGGCTTCGCACAACTGGCGCTGGCTATCTCCTTTGCTACTGGCATTCAAGGCGATCGCTAAATGGGGTCGATCTTCGAGGATATTCTTCACCAGATTGGTCAGGATATTCCTGGGACCAATTTCGACAAAGAAATATCCCCCGGCTGCGTAAATATTTTCAACTTCCTGCTTAAAATGCACAGGATTGACAATATGTGCAGCTAAGGTTTGTCCGATGGTATGGGAATTGTCTGGATAAAGATTTCCGGTTGTATTGGAGTATACCGGGATTTTCGGCTGATTGAAAGTAACGCGATCCAGCACCTCTGCAAACCGTTTTTGAGCGTGAGCGACAAACGGTGAATGGAAAGCTGCGGAAACGGGTAGTAAAACAACCGAATACCCAAGCTGCTCCAATTTCTGCTGGACTTTGGCGATTTCCCCCTTCGCTCCCGCTAACACCACCTGATTGTTAGAGTTCCAGTTGGCAATGGTAATTTTGGGGAAGTTCTCGACAACTTCTTTGACTTTATGGATATCCCCTTTCACCGCCAGCATCATGCCGGTATCGACTTTTGGATCGTCGGGGAATGCCATCGCTTGACCTCTGGCTTTGACAAGGAAAAAATAATCTTCGTCATTCAGAACGCCCGCAGCCCAAAGCGCTGTCAGTTCCCCGAAGCTGTGCCCTGCCACAAAATCAGGCTTAAAACCTGCCTGTTCTAGAATTCTGTAAAGACCAAAACTCAAGGCACCAATTGCTGGTTGGGCATTTTCGGTTTGTTGTAATGCCGCAATTTGGGCATCCTTTTGGGCGTTGTCAAAAACAGGACACGGGAAAACGACTTGGGAAATGGGTGGCAACCCATTCTTGCCCAGGTATTTGTCCATATCGCTGTAAGCTTGGCGAAGCTGAGGGAAGTTAAGGACAAGTTCCTTACCCATCTCCAAATACTGCGAACCTTGCCCCGAAAACAGCGCCACTACCTTCCCTTGGGGGTTCAGGCTAGTTTTGCGGTAATAGATTCCTTTGGGATGCTCCCACGATTGGGCTTGCTGTTTGTTTTTCAGTAAGTCAATCGTAATCTGCAATAATTCACGGGCTTCTGCGGCAGAGGTGGCGACAAATCCCACTCTGGCTGAGGCAACGGGAATTTTTAAACTCGCAGCGCTGACAAGTTCTGTGTAATGTTGTGTGCCGCGATCGCTTGCTAATTGCGACTCTAGGGTTTCACACTTCGCCAATAATTCTCCTACTGTTGGAGCATCCAGCAGAATGGTCGCTGGCGTACTGTGTAAACGATAAGCCTGTTGATGTTCCCTTTGATATTCTTCGAGGACGACATGATAATTCGTGCCTCCAAAGCCAAACGCGCTGACCCCTGCTCTTCTTGGCGTTTCATCATCAATGCCAAGCCAGGGTCTGGTTTCGGTATTCAAATAGAAGGGTGAGTCTTCTATTTTAAGTTTAGGGTTGGGTTGGGTGACATTAATCGTTGGGGGTAATATCTTATGGTGCAAAGCCAAAGCCGTTTTGATCAGGCTGGCTGCACCTGCTGTTGCTTTGGTATGTCCAATCTGAGACTTAACGCTCCCCAAGGCAATATGTTGTTTTTGGGAGTTGTTTTGGCTAAAAACTTCATTTAAGCCTGCAAATTCTGTCGGATCGCCAGCGACGGTTCCTGTACCATGAGCTTCAATCAGACCGACTGTTGAGGGTGCAAATCCAGCATCTTCATAAGCTCGACGCAACGCTACGGCTTGCCCTTCCGAACGAGGAGCATAAATGCTCTTAGATTTGCCATCGCTGGAGGTGCCCATTCCCTTGATGACGGCATAAATGCGATCGCCATCTCGTTCGGCATCTTCAAGCCGCTTGAGAACCATCATTCCCATGCCTTCACCCAACAGCATCCCGTCGGAATTTATATCGAAGGGACGAGAATTCCCTTCTTTAGAAAAGGCAGGCGTTTTACTAAAGCACATATACATGAAGATCGAATTGTCGGCATCCACACCGCCCGCGATCATCATGTCGCTACGATACTCGGTCAATTCACTCAAAGCCATCCGCAGGGCGCTTAATGACCCGGCACAGGCTGCATCTACAACACAGTTAATTCCTCCTAAATCTAGGCGGTTGGCAATTCGTCCGGCAATCACGTTCCCCAACATGCCCGGAAAAGAATTTTCCTCCCAGCCGATATAGGCAAGTTTTATCTTCTCAATAATCTTTTGGGTATCTTCGTCAGATACACCACTGTTTTTAAGAACCTTCTCCCAAACGGGATATTGCAAACGGGCAGTTAGCGGCGTAATTAGTTTCTGCCCGCCCCCTACGCCCAGAATGACGCCTGTGCCTTTCCGATTAAAATCTCTGGATTCACCGTAACCAGCGTCTTCCATTGCCTGTTTGGCAACTACCAACGAGAGCATTTGGGCGACATCTGTCACCTCTAGAATATTGGGAGGCAACCCAAATTCCATCGGATCAAAATCAATATCCGGGATGAATCCGCCTCGTTTGCAATAAGTCTTATCCGGTGCCTTGGGATCTGGATCGTAGTAGTCCTCAATCCGCCAGCGTGAGGGAGGAACATCAGAGATACAATCGGTTTTTGTAATGATATTTTCCCAATACTCTTCTAGAGTCCTGGCTTGCGGAAAAATGCAACCCATTCCGATAATCGCCACTGGTGTTTGTTGCAGTTGCCGCTTAATTTTGTTGTTTATCAATGATTTATCAGACTTCATTCCTCAACCTGACGCTAGTGACGTTCCTGGTTCAAAGGGTTATGATACCAAGTTATTCCGCTTTAGTGTAGTTGTATATCCACTCAATTTAAACCTGTGGAAGTTTGCTGTTTATTTTCACACGAGTGGGTACACCCAGCTTTATATTCTCAGCTTGGGCGAAAGCTTTGTAGGCTGCACGGAGATAGGCAAAATCAGGAATTTAAATAATAGCAATTTCAGTCCCTTGAAGCAAGTTAACTATTTTAACAAATTTTCTTGTGGTTGAGTTTTTATGGTATAATAAACGGTTTTTTTGAAATTCCCTACCCAGCCTTGGGTACAGGGTATAAAGCTAAGGGATCGTGTTTAAAAAAATTTTTAGGGGTTAAAACCCAGGCACAGCAAAACTTAGAGTATTTAAAATTGGTAATTTAGAATCGCAAGTACGCTGGAACTACAGGTTTCAATTTTTTACAATTTAAATTGTATTCAATTTGAAAAGGTAGAAGAGTGTATTTATTTTAGTTTTGATTTTAGAACCTATAAAAAAATAGGTGAGTT
>NZ_JACJOQ010000650.1:0-3530 GCF_014695635.1 Coleofasciculus sp. FACHB-712
TTGACTAAAAGTTGACCGCCATCAATCGGTTCTAGACCGGCTATCATCTTCAACAGCGTTGATTTTCCAGAGCCGTTGGTGCCGATTAGTCCGACTTTATCTGTGGGATCTAGGCTAAAGTTGGCATCTTTTAAAATTTCTTTGATACCAAAGTCTTTTTTAACTGATTGCAGTGTAAATATGCTCATATCATTCTCAACTTTGTTTGGAGGGAGTAGGTGTTGCCCGTGAGTTGCCTAAATAGAGGGCGAAGCATTTGGGAGCGGAATTTCTTGGAGTGTGTTTGGGTTTACCCCCCGAATGCTTCGCCCCTACAAAACCATCTATGTAGGGGCGAAGCATGAGCATAACTGAGCGTAACGATGTGTTAGCTGGCAACCCTTAATTTTATGCGCTCATGGTTCGCCTTCTTAATTCTGAAGAGGCGAATCTACCCCCTAAAACTATTGAGGGGCAGTTGCATCCTGAAGATTACCCAGGTTGAAGAGGAATGGGATACTGCTATTAGAGTCACCACCCGTGACGAGAACTTTTGGCATTTGGGAACCTCCTTGTCTCCACGCTTCGATCGCTTCTTTCTGAAGAACTAGCCCACCACCTTGTTGCTTTAAGGTTTCAGCTAGGAGTCGTTGAGCCTCAGCTCTACCTTTAGCACGATTGATGTCTGCTTGGGCTTCTTGTTCAGCTTCTTGCGCCACATAAACTGCTCGTTGCGCCCGCTGTTCGGCAATTTGTTTCTCTTCAACTGCCCTCGCAAACTCAGGGGAGAAAGTTAGGTCAACGACACTAGTATCTAGCACGATAATTCCGTACTTATCTAACCGTTGACCCAAGGCAGTATCAAAGTCTTGTTTCAGTTCCTCTCTTTTAGTAATTGCTTCTTCAACGGTTCTCCTAGCCGCTGCTACTTTAAAGGATTCCTGAGTCTGCGGTGCAATAATTTTTGACACGATATTCTCTAAGGTTCCTTGTTTCCTTCTCACCTCAACGACTTGGATAGGGTCGAGGCGAAAGTTGATGGCAAATCTAGCAGAGAGATCCTGTAGATCCTTGGTAGAACTCTGTGCCGGAACTTCAAATTTTTGCACGGTCAAATCATAGATGTCTACAACTGAGATCAGTGGGGGTTTGAGGTGGATGCCTTCTAGCACAGCTCCATCTCTCGCTTTCCCTAAGATGCTGATGACTCCTGCCTGACCTGGGTTAATAATTACAAAAGAATTGAGACTAATAAAGAGGACTAAGGCAGTGATAATCCCTAGGATTGATAATTGTAAATTCTGCGCGTACTGATTTTTCAAGAGCCGATCTCCTTTTGTTTTGGTGTGACTCAGGGGTTATGGTCTGCTACCTCTACTTCTGTATCACCCTTCTCCACGGTAAACTAAAACTCATGTTTACCCGTTTTCTACCATCCGCAGCCCAAGCGCTGACAGAATCCACCTCGATAGCCCTAGCAGAGAGTATCGAGCAGACTGCGATCGCAACTCCTCTCTCGCAACAGGCGATCGCTACCACCTACGTTCATCAGGGTAGCGGCGGAACGCCCAGCCTGTTGCTGCATGGCTTCGATAGCTCTATATTCGAGTTCCGTCGCCTCCTACCACTGCTGGCAACCCAGAATGAAGCGTGGGTTGTGGATTTGTTGGGTTTCGGCTTTACCGAACGACCGGCTGGACTCCCGTTTAGCCCAACAGCCATTAAAACCCATCTCTACTACTTCTGGAAAACGCTGATTAACCAGCCAATCGTTCTCGTGGGAACTTCAATGGGGGGTGCAGCAGCAATTGATTTTACCCTCACCTACCCGGAAGCGGTGCAAAAGTTGGTGTTGATTGATAGCGCTGGTTTCGCTAGTCCCCCCAACATCGGCAGGTTGTTGTTTCCTCCCATCAGTAACCTGGCGACTTCATTTTTGCGAAATCAGAAAGTGCGCGATCGCATTTCACGCAATGCTTACTACGATCAAAGCTTTGCCTCTCTCGATGCTTTACGGTGTGCGGCGTTGCACCTCGATCTCCCCAATTGGCATGATGCCCTGATTGCCTTCACTAAAAGCGGGGGGTACAACTTTTTGAGCGATAAAATTGCTCAAATCGACAAGCCGACACTGATTCTGTGGGGAGAGTTTGACAGGATTTTAGGGACGGCTGACGCAGAGAAATTTAAAAGAGCGATCGCGCTTTCTCAACTCATCTGGATCAAGAATTGCGGTCACGTTCCCCACTTGGAACAGTCCCAGATTACCGCCCAGCATATTCTAGAGTTCATTTAGAGCGTATTTATAAAAATGCCCTGGCGACTGGAAGGCGCGGCTACACAAGCAAAACCCTTGATTCTTCGTTTGTGTAGGCGCGATTTCTAATCGCCGGATATTTTATAAAATTAATTTTTCCTTCTTCTTGCCCTTTGACTTAATCGCCCTCGATTCAATCGTAAACTCTGGAATCTCTTGGAGTTGGTCTTCACACAAGCTGTACTGCTCGCAAACCAAACTCAGGCGAAACCCTGAACTGGTGACTTGATTCACTGAATGAGTTAAATCGCCCTGAAAATCTAGCAACGTGTTGGCTTGCGGGCGGACTTGTCCTACATTGCGCTTCTGGCAGCGTAACACTAACTCTCCTCCCATCAAATCCCGTGGCACTTGAACATAGAGGACACTCACCCAGGCTGGCGGTTCGATACTCTTGCAGTAAGAGCGCAGACTGCGGTCAATGTGGGGATCGACGCGGGAACCCTCTTTCAGCATCAGGGGATTGAGATAGAAGGCATTACACGTCGAGTGCAAAGCCACGTTGAGATAAGGTTTGAAAAAGGGAAAACTTCGTTCAACTTCGCCCAAGCCCGAACGCTGAAATACAATCGAAAATCCCTTCGTGCCGATAAAGTCGCGGTTCAAGTTGTTAACCGCAAAATAGGGACAAGCGAGAATCTGCCCCTGCAATTCGCTGAGGTAGTCAGGCTCAAAAACTTGGTGCTGTAGGCGGTAGTAGCTCAAGAAACTCTCAGAAAATGAAATGTCCTTCTGTTAGTTGTATCGCTTGTTGCACCTTGTTGTGTATATTCCACCGCCCCATCCCGACTATTTCAAAATTAAGTAAATTATTTTTACAGAAATGAGCAAATCAGCAATTTAGGAATTAATAGGTTTACTCTACTTTGTATCCATCATTGTTTCAGGGAAATGGTGCGACCATGATGCTGAACCCATACAGAGTAGAAGAGTGGGATGCAAAGCTATTTCTGAACCGCTGCGCTAAAACACATCACCGTCAAGACATTCTCCTCTACCTTGCTGTTAGCAATGATTGTTCCCACCTGGAAAACTTAGCCGCCGAAGTTCACAATAATCTTCCGGGCTGGTTTGACAGCGACAAGCCGATTTTATTGGGCGCGAACGACCTGAGTGTCATTGTCAACTGCTGCCAACAAAGCCCCATCGGTAAATTGCTGCCGGGTGCCCTCTACGTTCATGTGTCAGCACTTTCTCAACTCGACCCTCTGCTGAGGCTCTACGAGGGCTATGC
>NZ_JACJOQ010000651.1:0-43571 GCF_014695635.1 Coleofasciculus sp. FACHB-712
TAGCCGTTATAGAAATCGAAGGAAGCGATTTGGATTGCGAGTAAATCTAATTGCAGGAATTTATAATTATGAGCTAAAAATAGCCAAATAATCTTAATTCCGCAAGAGGTCTACTCATCCAAGACTCTTTTCCCGCCACCTCTGCGGGAATAAAGCATTTTGAAGTGGGATCTTCACACGTCCACTTCGCCCATTTCTCTGCTTTCCCCTGCACCAAATCCCCAAAACGCAGCACTTTTAATTCGGCTTGACGCCACTTGATTTCCAGCTTTCCTTGCCGCAGTTTGATACCCAGGTAATCACAGTTAGGTAAGTATAAATACCAGTCTTCTCTATTTTCTGGCGATTCCATCTGTCCACTGAGGCTCTCTTGATTAAACCAATGTTCAATCTGTGTGGGGATTATGCCGTGATAAAACCAGCGCAGTTCCATCGTTACTAGCATCAGTTTTTCCTACCCAAAATGTTCAATTGCCGACTTTGAGGCTGCGTGACAGGAAGAAATCGATTGCTATATTAATTGTATAGAGCGGCAACAATTTTATAAAACTATCTACCTTCAATAAGCCTATACGGTTAGTCAATATTGATTTAAAAAATTAGTTATAAAAGAGAAAGGCTGCAATTTAGTTTTTTTTAATTATACAATTATTTAACAATGAAATTAATGCATTAAATCAATGCTTGTTTCACATTTGAAGACGGAGCAGGAGTTGATTGAGAAAGGTTTCTATTCGTCAAAATCAAGCAAGCGCAGCCTCTATACTGATTTATCGGCAATATCGGCAAATCTAGTATCTCCACCAAGATTCTAGGTAAACTAGCTTGTGAAACTTAAAGGCATCCAGGTTCAGGAAACAAGGGTCGTTAGTGTACGTCAAGCGTGTCGGGTTAAAATTGAGTAAAAGTGATTTAAATGATGTTATTAAGTGTTTTAGAGCAGGCTACTATTGCGGCACAGCAAAAAAACTGGTCATTATTAAACCAATGCTTGCAGCAACTGCCACTTAACAAAGAAGAGGGAAGGCAGGGAGAGTCGTTAACAGGAGAAGATTCTAACTCGCTTTACTTAGAGCAATTATTGAACCTGGCTTTAGATGTACTTGATGCAGGGGATTTTCAGGAACGGTGGGAAGTGGCGAAGGTGTTACCCAAATTAGGGGAAGGCGCGATCGCTCCTTTGATTTCCATTCTGAAAGACGAAGACGCCGACTTGGAGGAGCGCTGGTTTGCTGGTCGCATTCTGGGAGAATTTGACAATCCTGCCGTCATCACCGCCTTAGTAGAGCTGCTGAGAACATCTGAGGATGAAGAACTTACAGTGGCAGCAGCGGCTGCTTTAGCGCATATCGGCTCTCCGGCTGTGGAGGCTTTGACGGAACTATTAGCAGAGCCAGAGACACGACTGTTAGCCGTGCGATCGCTTGCCCAGATCCGCCGTTCCGAAACCATTGCGCCTTTACTGAACGTGGTTCAAGATCCTCAATCTACGATTCGAGCCGCGGCGATTGAAGCACTGGGTAGTTTTCACGACAGCCGGATTCCGCCAGTTTTGATGGATGCCTTGCAAGATCCAGCCGCGCAAGTGAGAAAAGAAGCAGTAATTGGCTTGGGGATGCGTTCCGATTTATTAGAAGAATTGGATCTGGTAACTCAGCTACAACCCCTGCTATTTGACTTTAATTTGGAAGTTTGCCAGCAGAGTGCGATCGCATTAGGACGACTGGGAACAGATGAAGCCGCCGCTGCCTTGTTTCAGGTACTCTCCTCCCCGAATACACCGCTTAGCTTGCAAGTAGACATCGTGCGATCGCTCCCCCAAACAGCAGCCGCCTTGGAGTATTTGCAACAAGCCCTTTCTGTTGAGTCTCCGGTGCTATGGCAGGAAATTGTCACCGTTTTAGGGCGAGTGGATTCTCCAAAATTAGCCCCCACCGCCGCTAAAATCCTGGTGACAGCACTTGAATCAGAAAGCTCAACTGCTCAAAATTCCAAGGTTAAACAAGCGGTGGCAATGGCATGGGGACAGCTAGGAGATGCCATTGCGATCAACCAGTTAATTGAACTGTTAGCAGATCCCGATGCGGGGGTAAAACTGCACGCGATCGCTGCTCTCAAAAAATTTCCCATTGCTTACCAGCAATTACAGCAACGCGCTACCACCGAAAATCTCACCCCAGAATTAAAAGAAGGAATCGCGATCGCTTTGAAAGAATGGACAGTGAATAGTTAATAGCCACTCGCTATTAACTATTAACACGGAAGCGTTACGGTAAAAGTCGTCCCTAACCCAACTTGGCTATCCACCGCTATCTTGCCTCCGTGTATTTCTACGCATCTTTTGACAATCGCCAACCCTAAGCCAGTTCCAGGAATTTTGCCAACATTTTTGGCTCGATGAAATGTTTCAAAGAGCCGCGCTAAATCTGCTGGAGGAATGCCAATTCCTTCATCTCTAATTTGGAAAGTTGCCTCTCCGTTCTGGCAAGTCAAGCCAAAATTAACGATGCCACCTTCGGGGGAATATTTAATTGCATTTGATAACAAATTATTCAGGATTTGTCGCAGCAATTTTTCATCCATAGAAACGGTTGTCTCAAATTCGTTTTCAGTGACGGTTAAACATTCCAGATTAGAACCTTGAAGAGAGTAATTATCAGTATTGAAATTTTCAAGTTTGAATTGCGTTTGATTACTGACAAAATTTATCTCGTGCTGATTGCTAGCACTCAGTTGGATTTCTTCTACCAAATTACGGCAGAATTCTGTTAGATCAAGGGGGACTGGATTAAATTCTGATTTCCCGGCATCTGCTCTGCCGATTAAAAGCACATCTTCTAACAGGTCGGTCATATTTCTAACGATGTCTTTAATCCGCAGCAAATATTTGCTTTTTTTCTCCTGAGACCATTCATTAGAGCAATGTTCTAACATATGGGCAGACAGAGAAATTGAGGTCAGCGGATTGCGAAATTCGTGGGAAACCATTGACACAAAGCGAGATTTCAATTCACCCAATTGTCGCTCTTGTTCCAACGCCTTGTGAATTTCTTCTTCTGCTTGCTTGCGAACGGTGATGTTGCGAATAATGCTAGTAACGAGAAATCCTTGCGGGGTTTCGATGTGGCTGAGGCTGACATCTACGGGGAACTCAGTGCCATCCTTGCGTCGGGCAAATAGCTCAAACCCCACTCCCATCGGTGGGACTTGAGGTTCACAACAGGAATCGGTGCGTTCTCGATCGTGTACGCGCCGAATGTAATCGGGTAGCAACATCTCCAGAGTATTGCCAAGCAATTCATCGCGCTCATAGCCAAACATTTTCTCAATTTGAGTGTTAACGAGAACGATGCGATCGCTTGCGCCAACAATCGCGATCGCGTCTGGTGCTGCTTCTAGAAATTGCCGGAATTTTTCTTCGCTTTGTCGGAGTTGGGCTTCTGCTTGCTGATGCTTGACTATTTCCTGTTGCGATCGCTCATTTGTCTCCTTTAACTCAGCATTGCGCTGTTTGAGATCCCACGAGAGTTGTCGCGTCCGCAACAACATCTCCACCCGCTTCTGCAACTCCATCTTCTCGATGGGGATGGTGACTAACTCATCAACACTCTTCCACGGGTGTCGAGTCATCAACCCCACATCCTGACGAGGAACGATCAACAGAAATGGCAGAAAAACTGGTAATTCAGCGGCTTTTCTCGCTTGTACCTCTTCCCAAAACTGCTTTAGAGCCACGCTATCTAAGACGCATAGGTCAAAAGCTGTGTTCAGGATTAAAGACTGAGGGCTAAGCGGTAAGGGTAGAACAGTACCCTGCCCGTGCTGAGTGCTGAGCAGCGCAGCCAGGGTGGGGAAACCCCGTTCCGGCTGAGAACTGAGAAGACGCCAATTTATCCCATTTCTACAAGACTGAGGATTGAGTAAAATTTCTCTGTTGTGTTCCTGCTCCTTAGCTCCTCGCCTCCCCGTCTCTTTTTCGTCAGGTAGCAATACTTCGTGATGCCCAGCAAGCCACTCTGAGAGCAGGCGGCGGTTTTCTTTTTGCTCTACAAGCAACAAAATCCGGCTCATACTTAATCTCTTAGTAGACTGCGAACGATCCCTAGGAACTTTTTGACGACTAGCGGTTTAACTAATGTACTTTGCATTCCGTGAGCTAGGTTTTGCTGCTCAATCGCGACACTTTGCTTAGGCAAGAGTATTAGAAAGGGTATTTGCCGATCCCGAATTCGTTCGCAGCGTTTCCAAACACGCCGGTAAAAACCGTCTATGTCCACCAGCACCAAACCGATTGCTTTTGACTGGCTTAGGGCTAGATCGAGTCCCTCTAAAAGGTTAGCACTTTTGACACAATCCCCTTCTTTGCCGAGGAATTGAACCACAAGTTCCAGGTGGCGCTGGTTTCGCTCTGCCGCCAAAATCAACGGTTGCTCCTTCAAATTTCCCCCTTTGTTTTGGGTTCTCTCTACTGCTATCGTAATTCAGTCATAAGTGCCGTGATATGGCTCACAATGGCTCAATATTCTGTTATTTGGATCTTGAGGTTAGCCTGAAATCGGATAAATTTTGAAGCGATCGCTTCCTTCCTCTTTTGCTACAGATAGCATCTTTTGCGCCTCAGCAATCAAGGCTTGCGGGGTGGAATTTCTCTCAGGAATTAACGTGGCAACCCCTAAACTTATAGTTACTCGGTCGCCAATCGGAGAATTCGCGTAGGAAATGTTTACATCTGCCACATTTAAACGCATTGCCTCTGCCACGACAATCGCCCCAGAGCGATTGGTATCGGGGAGAAGTGTCACAAATTCTTCACCCCCATATAGGGCGACAACGTCTCCACATCTTTTCACAGCAGCACTTAAAGCTTTTGCAACTTCTCTTAGACAATAATCGCCTCGCTGAAGTCCGTAGGTATCCTTAAAAGCTTTGAAAAAATCAAGATTAATCATAATCAACGACAGAAACCTTGCCTCTCTAGCCGCACGTCTCCATTCCCGTTCTAAAATTTCTTCAAAATGATGGCGATTCGCAATTCCTGTCAGCGCGTCTCTAAAAACTAAGTCATCTACCTTTGGGTTAGACTTCTGTAAATTGGGTGCCGCTTTTAATAGCCGGTTGTCGCGGGCTTTCCCAAGCTCAAATTTAGATCTGTGTTTCAAAATCGAACTAACTCGCGTCAGTAGTTCTGCTTTACCGATGGGTTTGATCCGATGATCGGCAGCGCCAGCGATCAGTGTAAACTGCCAGTCCGTTGAGCCAGACTGGTTAGAAAGCATCAGAATGGGAATTGCCTCGTGCCGCAGCCATTCGCAAATCCGACTGTCTAGACTACAGATATCTACGATAGCGAGACTGATTTGTGCAGAATGTCTCAAAGCTTGCTCAAACTCCTCCAAGCTGTCAGCGGTGAGGATTGGATATCCTTCCTGAATCAAGAATTGTGCGATCAGTTGCAAGTTGTGGTGGTTTCGGCTGGCGACTAGGAGCGATGTTTGTTTCTTCATGCTGATTCATCAGAGAGTGCTAAGGGGTATCTTTTTCATCACTCATTTTGATGCGATGCCGTCGGCGATCGCTTCGCTGAGTATACGATTGGCGTATATCGTATTTATTTCCAAGGGTTTTCCCGTTCATGCTATGGTAAGACCCGCTTGTGCCACCCTGACTAAGCTGCTGTATCAAGCCCTACCAAAACAGTTAAGCAAATCCGCTAAATTCATTTCATCGGCTTTAAATGTAATTTAGGCTACATATCATGCGACTAGAGCAGTTGCAAGCCTTTCTGGCAGTTGCTGAAACCGGCAGTTTTCAGCAAGCGGCGCGAAAGTGTGGGTTCACTCAGTCCACTATTAGCAGGCAAATCCAATCTCTGGAAACAGATCTCGGTATTTCCCTGTTTCATCGCACGGCTCAGGCAAAGCTAACAGTCGGAGGCGAGCGCTTTTTGCCCCGCGCCCGCAAAATTTGTCAAGAGTGGCAACAAGCCACGCAAGAATTAGCGGACTTGTTGGCAGGAAAGCAACCCGAACTCTGTGTAGCGGCAATTCACTCGGTTTGCGCCCAATACTTGCCGTCCGTGTTGCAGCAGTTTTGCCGAGATTACCCGGCGGTGCAGCTGCGAGTGACTTCGCTGGGAAGCGATCGCGCTCTCAAAGTCTTGCGAGACGGAATGGTTGATGTCGCGATCGTGATGAATAACCGCTTTTTAACGGCTAGCCCGGATATGGTGGTCGATGTCTTATACAATGAACGCATCGAAATCTTGATGGCGGCAAATCATCCTCTGACTAAGTACCAACAGGTGCCCTGGTCAGAACTCGTTCACTACCCGCAAGTGGTATTTAAGGATGGGTACGGGATGCAACGCTTGGTACAAGAGCGATTTTTGCGGCAAGGCGCTAATCTTCAGGCGGTGATGGAGTTAAATACGCTTGATGCCTTTCGCGGTGTTGTGCGGCAAGGAGAATTGATTGCCCTTTTGCCCCAGTCAGCTTTGGTAGATGCTCGCCAGGATGCAACGCTGGCGATTCGAGTCATTGATTCCACACCCGCGCCAGGGACGCCAAACTTAGCCGACTCGCTGGCAGATCCCAGCTTGTCTCGTCAGGTAGTGATGGTAACAACGCGCGATCGCTTGCTGATTCCCCCCATTCAGCACTTTTGCCAGATGGTACGCGAGTTAGTCCCGATGCAATTTGCAGGAGCGATTGGCAACACAATAATCTGTTCGGATGCTTCTATACCTGTTAACTAATGGTTAATGGCTATTGCAAAAAATCTTTTGGGAATGAGCCATTCGCAAAAACTGATAACGATTGACTACGACAAAATACTATGAGTAATGAGTTCAGGGAAATTCTGCGAAAAGTGGGTAGTGGCGTCCATACGGGCGAAAATATAAGTCGCTCCGAAGCTGAGGAAGCGACACGGATGATGCTCCTACAGGAAGCAACACCAGCGCAGATTGGAGCATTTATGATCGCCCATCGGATTAAGCGTCCCACCGGCGAAGAATTGGCAGGGATGCTAGACGCCTACGACGCACTAGGGCCAAAACTGCAACCCATCGGCTCAGAACGCCCGGTTATCGTTCTGGGGACGCCCTACGATGGGCGATCGCGCACGGCACCCATAACGCCACTGACAGCTTTAATCTTGGCAACCGCTGGACAGGCGGTGGTGATGCACGGGGGCGACCGGATGCCTACCAAGGAAGGCTTGCCACTGATTGAGATTTGGCAGGCGTTGGGTGTCAATTGGGCTGAGTTATCCCTCCCTGTCGTCCAGCAGGTGTTTGAGGCAACCCAACTCGGATTTGTTTATTTGCCCAAGCATTTCCCCCAAGCGGCGGGACTGGTTCCCTACCGCGACCAAATTGGCAAACGTCCACCCTTTGCAACGATGGAGTTAATGTGGTGTCCCTATGCAGGGGAAGCTCACGTTGTGGCGGGGTTTGTCCATCCTCCCACGGAAGGGATGTTTCAAGACTCTTCGGCATTGCGAGGCAACCCCCAGTATTTCACAGCGGTGAAAGGATTAGAAGGTAGCTGCGATTTACCGCGCGATCGCACGGCAATTATTGGAACTTGGCAACCCGGTTCGTCTCCGCAACGCCTCCTGCTTCATCCCCGTGACTACGGCTTTGAGGGAAAGGAAGTTGCCCTAGACTCCGCAACTGAATTGGTACAAGAAATGCAAGCCGTGCTGCAAGGTAACAAGAGCGAACTTATGCAAGCAGCCATCTGGAACGGTGGTTTTTACCTGTGGCATTGCGGTCTCGCCCCAGATTTATCATCCGGTTTAACTCAGGCAGAAACTTTATTGGGTAGCGGTCAAGTTGCCCAGAAACTACAGGATATTAGTCGGGTGATTTCTTCTTTAAGTTCTTCAGTCTTCAGTAGTCGGTAGGAGGAGGATTAGGAAAAAGTTTTGAGTTTTGAGTTTTGAATTTAAGAACTCTTTTGTCACTCATCCCTCTTTTCCTAAAGTAACAAAAGAGGGATCAAAACTCTGATTCCCAGAAAAAAGTTTTGAATTTTGAATTAAAGAACTTTTTTGTGGCTCAAAACTCTACACTCTCATGACCGATTACTCAACGGCTAAAATCATTCCTTCACGGGCGAGTAATCCATTCGGAAACGCCGACTGGATTTGTCCTTCTACTTGGTCGAGAAAGTCATCGCTGTAGTCTGGTTCGTAGCTAAACATCACCAATTTTTTGACGTTAGCCGCATCAGCCGCTTTAACGCAGGTTTGCCAGAAGGGATTTTCGCAGGGTTGAATCGCAAAGTCACCTGCATGAGAAGACTCACCGTTTGCCCCCAAACCTTGGTCTAGTTCCGGGGAAGTCGCATTGCAAATGAGTAAATCGGCTTCACGGGCTAAGTGCAGCAGATTTTCATCAAGGGCATTCGGATCGTTGTCTGCACCCGTAGCGTAAACAGCCGTGCGTCCCTGCCAGGTAACTCGGTAGCCTATTGTCCGCAGGGAATTGTTGGTTAAACAGGTTTCAATCGTGATATCGTCTACTGCGAGCGTCTCGCCGGGAGTTAGATCGTAGAACTGTAGTTCTGATTGCATCACCTGTATAGGGACTGGAAAATTCGGAGGCGTCATCTGGTCGCTGAGACTTTGTTGAATCGATGCTCCATCAGATCCTGCTGCCCCATAAATATGAAAACAATTGCCCTTAATAAAGGCAGGAACGAAAAAAGGAACGCCTTGAATGCGATCGCTTTGGGAGTCGGTAAAGAATACGTAAGCTTCCACCGGCATTTGACGCAGTAATTGATTACCCAGTAACCGCAAGCCGGTGCCGCCATCAAAAATTAATCGTTTGGAGCCTACCCGCATTTCCACACAGGGAGTATTGCCGCCGTAGCGAAGCGTCTCCTTGCCAGCGGCGGCAATTTTGCCCCGCACACCCCAAAACTGCACCACAAACTCTGCATCAGCTTGGGTTGACTGACTCGCTGTGGGATTGGAAATTTGAGGATTTGGTGCCGCTGGTTCTTTTGAAGACATATATTCGCTCAAGAAGTTAGCTGCACGCTTAGCAGATCGTCGTAGCGGCGGACTTCTATTAACCGATTTTGTCCGTCTACGAGGACAACTTTAGGTTGATAAGTTTTCAGTTCTTCTGGGCTAAATTGCCCGTAGGTCATGATGATTAAGCGATCGCCCTTCATTCCCAAACGAGCCGCCGCACCATTGAGTTCGACTGCCCCTGAATTTGCAGGTGCCGCGATTGCATAAGTAATCAAGCGCTCTCCATTCGAGACATTCACGACTTGTACCTGTTCATAAGGTAGTATACCTGCGGCATCCAACAGGGTTCTATCAATACTGATACTCCCTACATAGTCAAGATTTGCCCTAGTAAGCGTGCAACTATGAATTTTTGATAGAAGAAGCGATCGCTGCATACAAGAAAGGTAATTAACACCATTGAGAAAGTGCAAGGCGCTGATTGCTTCTCCTGCTATGCCTGCACTTTCCTCATGTTGTATCTATCAGCACTAGGGTTCGGCGCATGAAAAGTTTTCTCAGCTAAAGCTGATTCTAACGTTCTCAAACCACTTCATCCCTCAATTTTTTCCTAGTTCGCTCACCTAGCGCTCGTAGGCCTACCCTTTGCTGCCAGCTTCAATACATTGTTCCACCAGTGGCATCACTTTATCGACATCTTGCCAACCCAGAATTTCCGTGACCTTTTTCTCTAAATTCTTGTAGGTCTTGAAAAATTCTGCGATTTCGTCTAGTCGGTGTGGCGCAAGGTCTTTGAGAGATTTGACTTGGGCATAGCGCGGATCTTTGTCGGGAACGCACAGAATTTTTTCGTCCCGATCTCCCCCGTCAATCATCTCTAACATTCCGATAGGTCGCGCTTGAATAACACACCCTGGAAATGTTGGCTCTTCCATTAACACCATGCCATCCAGGGGATCGCCATCATCTGCTAGGGTGTTGGGTACAAAGCCGTAGTCATAGGGGTACTGCACCGAAGAATAAAGCACCCGGTCTAAGGCAAAGGCTTGTAAGTCCTTATCGTACTCGTACTTATTTTTGCTACCAGCGGTAATTTCAACCAGGACGTTAATGAGACCTGGTTTGGGTTGAGCAGGAATGCGTGTTAAATCCAAAACGTTTCTCCAGTTTCTCCAAGCAACACAAAGTATTGGGGGTGCCCTGATGTCAGTTTGAAGGCTGTAGAGGCTTAACGTAGTTACTTTACAGCCGCTACGAATCGCACCCGTTGTTGAAGGAGGAATCAGAATATTCCTCCTTCATCCTTCATCCTTTCAGATAGCCCTTGTGAGCATTCTACGGGAAGAAGGTCAACACAGAATCTTCTGTTTACCCAGATTCCAGGATTACGCGATATCCATTTGTTGTATCTTGAAGGTCAGTCTTCGGGTATCGGGATTGAATAGCTGGTTTGCTGCTGCAAGCTTTGAGCGCCGCTTGGAGAGTAGTGAGCGATCGCAAACACAGGTAAGGTCAAAGTCAACAAAGCAATTGCAGTTCCTAGTAACTCTGCCCACCTTTGCGGAGGAGGTTGGTCAGAAGAGTTAGAGGACTGGCTACTTAATTCCATAAAAAGATAATTGCAAACTCAACACGATCAAATGAAACAGTGAAAAGAGGGGAAATTTTGAACCTCCTCTGTTCTTAATTCTAGCGAGTTCTTCTAAGCTGTCTGTCGTCTATTAAACAATCTCAACCTATAGATAGGTGCTATCAAACACACTGATAGATGTCAACCGTCTTTGGGAATAGAAGATTGAAGCTTAAAAGGAGGAGAAATTTTAGGTTAGTTTAAACATTTAACTTGCAAGTTGTTAACTTGCAAGAATCGGGGCTTAATTCTAGTGCCCGACGAAGCTATGATGCATAAAAGAAGCTCACACCGGAAGATGGAGTGGTAGCCATGTACCTTCCCACTGCCCTTGCCGACGAACTCAAGCTCTACCTAGAGCAACTGGCTGATAAGGGAGAGACACAAGCGCAAACCCTGTTGACTCAAATCGAACAAGTTGCGACTCCTAGCTCAACGCTGACAACGCTAACGGATATGGAGCAAGAAATGTCTTCCACACCTCCAGAAGGGATGGGTTTGAGGTGTTGAACACTAATGCCAACAGCAAGACGTTCCAATAGCAAGACGAAGCTTTGTTCCTTGTCCGTCAGTAGTAGGTGGTAACGATTTTTTCCCTATCCGCTACTCACTACCCCATTATCGATTCTGATGTCTCAGCCTCCTCCCAAGCCTCCTATAAGATCGACGGACGCCAAGTCAGCTAGAATTAAGCGCCTGCGATCGCTTACTTATATTCTGGATAATGCGATCGCGATTCCGGGAACTTCCTACCGCGTGGGCATCGATCCTCTACTTGGACTGCTCCCTGGAGGCGGGGATATACTAGGAAGTGCCTTGTCAGGCTATATCGTGCTGGAGGCAGCGCTGCTGGGTCTACCACGAGAAGCTTTGGTGCGGATGGTGCTAAATATTATTTTTGAGACTTTAGTTGGCACTGTGCCGGTGTTGGGGGATTTCTTTGACGCTACCTGGAAAGCGAATGCTAAAAACATGATGCTTCTAGAAGCTCATCTCGCTTCTCCTCGGCAGAGTCAAAAGGCAGATTGGTGGTTTATCATTCTGCTGTTGGGTGGGTTGATGCTCTTTGTGATTTGCATTGCTGCTTTTAGTCTTTTTATCCTGAATCTGCTGTGGCAAACGATAACTAAATAAAAATTAAAAATTAAAAACTTTAATTCGTTTCTCCTTTCCAATCTGATATTTTTAATTCCTTGCAAGCAAAGTTTATTGGCTAACCCTTGAATTCGATTCTCAAGGGGATTGTACAACAGATGAGTAAGAAAGACTGGTGGGAAGCCACATTTCCAAACGGGCGTCAAACGATAACCATTTCTGATGCTAACGGGAATCCTGTAAAAATTGCTTATGGCGAAAAAGGTACAGGTAAACCGCTATTTTTAGTGCATGGAATGGCGAGCTGGAGCTACAATTGGCGTTACGCGATTGAGCCATTGTCACAACATTTTCGCGTTATCTGTTTCGATGCGAAAGGACACGGTTTTTCCGAGATGCCATCACACCCGGAAATACTCGGTCATCAATCGCTCGAACTAGAGCAGATCGTGCGAGCGTTATGCGATGAACCGGCTGTTGTGGTAGCCCTATCTTTGGGGGCATTAGTGACCCTCGCCACCGCCCAAGCGCATCCAGATTTGTTCGATCGATTAGTTGTAATTAATGTACCGATTTTCCTCAAACGATTGCCGTTTTGGGGGATGCAGTTATTAGCAGATTTGCCGTTAGATTTAGTTAAGATAGCGGATCACTTGCGCGTGACTCAACTATTTGCACCGCTACTGTGGCAAATTGTAGCCTTCGGGCGTCGGGAAGTTGTAGTGGATTGGACACGAATTACACCCGAAGAAGTTTACTGGATTACTTATCCGTATGTCGAATTTCCGAATGCTTTGACAAAAACTGCCGAGGATTTACAACACGCAGCGCAAGAAATTCAGCGTTTGGTAAAGAATGAACCGAATTTAATTCGTAACGTCCAAGATAACCTGAGTGCGATCGCCTGTCCGACTCTAATTCTTTGGGGCGATCAAGATCAATGGTTCCCAGTTGCTGATGGCAAAAAACTTCATGCCTGTATGCCCAGCTCTAAGTTTAAGATTATCCCCGACTGCGGTCATGATGCGGCGGGAAGTCACGCAGATGCGATCGCGTCCGAGATTCTTGAGTTTATGCGCGATACAGATTTTCTAAATTCAGAATCTTTGTATCGTTTTTAGCAGTAAAGTTACCCTAAGTATTGTTCATTTGATGCTAAATTCCAGTAGAGGCGGGATTTTCTCGTCTTACTCGCTATATAAACAAAGTCCGCACCGCTGTCAAAAGTGAGCGCTGAGAGAGATCTGTCGCCGTATTGTTAGGCTGCGATCGCTTTCCCGCCAGTTATGATAGTTTCTTCTCTGCTTGGAACCTCAGCCAGTTCTTAAATACGACCGATTTAGGATTCAACTGTTCAACCAAAAGGATGAGCCAAATTAATCCACCAGTAGTAGGCTGATTAGTAATAATTCGCTTATATTTTTAAATACACTTCGCACTCTAGTTTCAGAGGTAACTTCAGAAGTGATAAATATGTCCTTGTCTTTCATCATGCCGCTAGCGATTACCCTGCTAGCTGTCTATATACTTCAAAATTCTGCTGACGAAATTTCCTATCTCGCCGCCGCAATTTCTCTTGTTGGTTTATTTGTAAGTTTGGTTGTAGCGCCTTGGCAAATTCAGGTATTGCTGCTATTGGTCGTACTGCTAAGCGCAAGACGACTTTTGCAGCAATGTCAGCCTGTAGTCGATGCTCAATTTGACACGCAATCTGAGCCTAAGATTGCGCCTCAACCTGAATTTCAGGAAGACGACAAGACTCAACTCAGCTATCGCGGGATTAACTACGAATCCACCTCTTCAACTGTTGAAGTAGCAGAAGTTGAAGTTACAGGAAAATACCGGGGTCAGGTTTGTAAAGTCCGCAAAACAGAAAATATGCCGGTGTCTCAACCGACATCGGGATTAAAATATCGAGGCGCTACCGTGATTTCTCAAGCTTCCCCTATACCTCCGGTTGAAGAATCAAAATAAACGCCAGAATCTTAGCCACAGATGCAACGGTAGCAATTGAGCGAATTTTGCTGCAAGCAACCTGCACTTAAAATATGCTGTTGCTCTGGTTGGATTAGGGCGATTGCTTAAACAGAAACTCTCCTCGCTGCAATTCGCGGACGACCTCCACAGGTTTCTGGAGTACGCACAATTAATGTCCCGATGTCGGTGATAGTTGACATATTTACCTCTGTAAGACTTGGCTTATATTTTAACGTTGCAGCGATCGCGCTTTTGTGCTAGAGAGTCTGCGGCTACGGGTTGTGTCATAATAAGGCGATCGACCCCCATAGAGCGCTACTAATGGTGCAATCACCCGAATCTCCCAGCGAACTGGCTGCTGCCCTTCAGAACCCAGTCGATCTAAATTTCGATCTGCCCGATCCAGAGGATGAGCAGATTCCAGAGTTTGAGTTTCAGAAGCTGGTAGACAATGCTTGGCTGGTGTGCGATCGCTTCGACTTGCAGACGGAAATCTGGCGGGGGCGGATTTTGCGAATCGTGCGAGATAGAGAGAAACAAGGCGGTGACGGACGCGGTACCGGATTTCTCAATTGGCTGAAAGAACGGGAAATCAGTAAAAGTCAGGCATATTCCTTAATTCAACTGGCAAATAGTGCTGATACCCTTTTAGAAGAGGGGCATCTTGACCCGGATGCGATTCGTAGCTTCAGCAAACGCGCCTTCATCGAAACCTCTAAGGCTTCCCCAGAAATCCAACAACTGGTGACAGATGCGGCAAATAAAGGCGATCGCATTACCAGGCGCGAAGTGCGGCAACTCTCCGACGAATGGACAGCCATGAATTCAGAATTGCTACCAGATGAAGTCAAGGAAAAGGCCGCTGCGGGTTCTCTTCCCCCCCGATTTCTGTCTCCTCTGGTGCGGGAAATGGAGAAATTACCAGAATCTCACATCAGCGCCCTGAAAGAGGAAGTCGCCGGGAACCCCGATGTCGATACGGTTAAACAGGTGACATCAGATGCCCGGAATTTATCTAAATACTTAGACGCCGCCGCTCAAGTTCAGGCAATTGAGCGCACCTCTATTGACGTGGAAATGGCATTAGAGGAAGCTTTGCGTCTGGGTTGTCTAAATACCGCCGCCGATATGGTGAAGCAGGCGGCGCAACTGGAACAGACGATTGCCAAATTTTACATGACCTGGAAGCGGCTGGGCAGTCTGACCGATAGGCTGTATGTAGACACTGGCGCAAGTAGCCCTCATTTGCGATCGCTCCTTTCTTGCCTGGAACGCCTTGCGGGTGAAGTCGTGGAGGTAAGTTTGGATGATGAAGGCGATCGCACGATTCGCCTCAAAGTCATCGCAGATAACGCCTAAAACGCTTTCTTCAGAGGCGATTAATCGCGGTTCTCCAGAGATATCCCAAGATAGGTCAATTCGATCTCTTCTTGGGGCGGATCAATTTTTTAACCTTCCTCCAAATTGCGCCCGGATTCAAGTAAGCCCGATATTTGGTTGCGGCTTCTTTTCCGACTAGCACCAAACCTACCCAAAAGGCAATTTCTCCCACAACCGCAAGAATCGGAACCAATATGGCTTTTTGGGCGATCGCTAGCGGTAGCAAGGGCACCACTAAGAGGATTGCCACCCAAGGCAGGAAAGAGAAAACAATTAAAAATATACCGAGTTTCTGCATACTCCTGATTGTGACAAACTGTAACAAGATTGACAGGATATATGCACACTATCTTGTAGGGATATAGAAGACATCCCCTGCAAGCGTCAGATTAATTCTTAATCCCCGTCGCCGCGATCCCCCGAATGAACTGACGCTGCCCGACGAGAAACAGTAACACGACAGGTACGGTAGCGATCGCAACAGCCGCCATCAGCAAAGGCCAATTATTCGTAAATTGCTCCTGAAACTCTGCCAACGCTAGCTGCACCGTCCTCAATTCCGGTCGCGTTGTAAAAATCAGGGGCTTAAACAAATCGTTCCATTCCCCAATAAATGTGAACAGAAACAGCGTCACCAATGCCGGACGAGACAACGGTAGCATCACCCGCCACAGAATTTGTAGGCGGTTTGCCCCATCCAGCGCCGCTGCTTCCTCCAACTCCACTGGAATCGTTTGAAAATACTGCCGCAACAGAAAAATCCCAAATCCATTCGCCGCCGTAGGTAAAATCAGCGCCCAGTAAGTGTTGATCAAGTGTCCCCACTTTAAAACCAAAAAAATTGGAATTACCAACAGTTGAAAGGGAATTACCAGCGTAGCCAAGACAATCAGCAGAATTGCCTGACGCCCCTGAAACTTCAGCCGCGCCAACGCATAACCGGCGAGTGCAGCGGTGATCGTCTGAAACCCCGTTACAGCTAGCGCCACTAGGGTAGAATTGGCAAACGCTAATAAAAAGTTACCGCGCCTCCAAGCTTCGCGGTAGTTGGCAAAGCTGGGGTGAGATGGAAAGAAGCTTCCTCCAGGTGTCGCACCCACTTTGTCAAAAGAGGTGACGAAGACAATCCCAAGCGGTAATAGCACGACACAAGCGCCTAGCAACAGCAATAGCGGGTTCGCCAGATGGGAAAGCTGAGTGACTGACAATCGACCCTGTGGATTTTTCTTAGGCATGAATACTTACTTAAATTGACTGATCCCGTTTGGCTCCAGGATAGGTACAGTACAATTATTAGATTAAGTTACGTTACTATTCCACAGAAATTTAGGTCGGTCTAGGATCGACCTATTCGTGAGGAGCAGACAGGAGATTTATGCCGTCGCTTGAAACCAGCCTAGAAATTGACTTCCACAGTGAAACCTACAAGGACGCCTACAGCCGCATCAATGCGATTGTGATAGAAGGCGAACAAGAGGCTCATGAGAATTACATCAAGTTAGCAGAATTGCTACCAGAAGATAAGGAGCAGTTGATCCGTTTATCCAAAATGGAGAGTCGTCACAAGAAAGGATTTGAAGCCTGCGGGCGGAATCTCGAAGTGACGCCAGATTTAGAATTTGCTCGCAAGTTCTTCTCCGGACTGCACCAAAATTTCCAAGATGCGGCAGCAGAAGGCGGGATTGTGACCTGTTTGCTGATTCAAGCATTAATTATCGAATGCTTTGCGATCGCTGCTTACAACATATATATCCCCGTTGCCGATGACTTCGCCCGTAAAATTACTGAGGGTGTTGTTAAAGATGAATACAGCCATCTTAACTACGGCGAAGTGTGGCTGAAAAACCATTTCGAGGAATCCAAAGCAGAATTTGAAGCAGCCAATCGTCAGAACCTTCCCATCGTCTGGCGGATGCTCAACGAAGTCGAAAAGGATGCCAGTATTCTGGGAATGGACAAAGAATCTTTAGTTGAAGACTTCATGATTCAATACGGCGAAGCGCTGAGCAATATTGGCTTTACTACCCGCGATATCATGCGGATGTCAGCCTACGGGCTTGCCGCTGCATAGTTGCTTAGTATAACTTGTGGGGGATGTCAAGTCAGGTAGTGCAGAGTAAGAGTGGGGAATTGCCTGAAACCAAGTCATCTATTTGAGGACGGAGTCAATGAAGGCGCTTTTACTCTCCCCCACTTTTCCCCAGTCTTTCTGGTCATATGACCGTTTTATGGAAATCGCTGGACTCAAAGCGGTCATTCCTCCCTTGGGAATTATTACAGTTGCAGCACTGTTGCCAAAAGATTGGGAAATTAAGTTTTATGACCGCAATGTGAAGACTGAGACGGAGGCCGATTGGGAGTGGTGCGACATCGTTGTTCTATCGGCAATGCTGGCACAACGAGAAGATTTTCACTTCCTGATCAAAAAGGCTGTCGAGTTAGGAAAAAAAGTGGCAGTTGGAGGGCCTTATCCAACGTCCGTTCCTGAAGACGCTCTCGCCTCTGGAGCACATTATCTAATTTTGGATGAAGGGGAATTAACAGTACCGGACTTTCTGCAAGCGATCGCTCAAGGTCAACAAACAGGTGTTTTTCGCTCCATCGAAAAGCCGGATGTCACCCTAAGTCCCCTTCCTCGTTTCGATTTGCTGAAGCGGGATGCCTACTTGATGATGGCAATTCAGTTCTCTCGCGGTTGCCCGTTTAACTGCGAATTCTGCGACATTATCAGCCTCTACGGTCGCAAACCGCGTACCAAAGAACCGGCTCAAGTGTTGGCAGAGTTGCAAAGCCTCTATGACTTAGGCTGGCGGGGTTCCCTATTCATCGTCGATGACAATTTTATTGGCAATCAGCGCAACGTCAAGCGCTTGCTAAGAGAATTGATTCCTTGGATGCAGGAACACAACTATCCCTTCACCTTCATGACCGAAGCCTCTGTTAATTTAGCAGAGGATGATGAACTACTACAGTTGATGAAAAAAGCCGGTTTTTACGCCGTCTTTCTCGGTATTGAAACCCCAGATCAAGACAGCCTGCAAGTCACTCGAAAGCTTCAAAATACCCGCAACCCGCTTTTAGAAGCGTGTCGCAAGATCAACGAAGCCGGAATGCTAATTTATGCAGGATTTATTCTCGGCTTCGATGGAGAACGCGCGGGTGCTGGCGATCGCATTCAAGCCTTTGTCGAAGAAACCAGTATTCCTCAACCCATGCTCGGCATTTTGCAGGCCTTGCCGAATACGGCTTTGTGGACTCGGCTCCAAAAAGAGCAGCGTTTATTAGAAGGAGTTGGCATCACCGAAGTTGGCGATCAGAATTCCTTGATGAATTTTACGCCCAGCCGACCTCTAGCAGACATTGCCAGAGAGTATGTAGAAGGCTTCTGGACAATGTACGAACCCCAGAACTATCTCAGACGCTGTTTTAATCAATGCCTCAACATCGTTCCACCGCCAGGAAGAACGCAAAATATGTACTTCCCTGCTGGCAAAGGACTGCGGCTAGTCGCCCAGTTAATTTGGCATCAGGGCATTCGGCGACCTGAAATTCGAGGTCAATTTTGGCGACAGCTTTGGCTGATTTTACGCCAAAAGCCTCAATTCCTAAATATGTATCTCGGCTTATGTGCCGCTGGAGAGCATTTTTGGGAGTACCGCCTTTTAGCCAGAGAACGGATTACCCAACAGCTCGGCTACGATCCGATCGCTACGCCAGCCTCAACCGAACAAAAACCCGCACTTGTAAACGTCTGATCCGAGCTTTCCGCTCGCTAGAAGGCAAGAAAACAGCCATTTATCAATGTAAATCAACCTGCCGCTCAGAAGAGCGGCAATTTTTTGTACTATTGTTAAGAGTATTTAACTATTTTTTCCCCTTCCACCTTCCTTTCCTATCCAGAGGCGTAGTTAGAACCATTCATGTTTGGTTTAATCGGTCACCTTACTAATTTGCAACACGCTCAATCTGTGGCTAGAGAGCTTGGCTACCCAGAATATGCCGATCAAGGGCTAGATTTTTGGTGTAGCGCTCCGCCTCAAATCGTCGATCACATCACTGTCACCAGCATTACCGGGCAAAAAATCGAAGGTCGGTATGTGGAATCTTGCTTTGTACCAGAAATGCTGGCTAGTGGGAGAGGTAAGACAGCAGTCCGGAAAGTTCTCAACGCAATGGCTCATGCTCAAAAACATGGCATTAACATTAGTGCGCTGGGCGGCTTTTCCTCGATTATTTTTGAAGAATTCAACCTGCATGAAAGTAAGCAGGTTCGCAATATCAAACTGGAATTTGAGCGGTTTACTACCGGCAATACCCATACGGCTTACATTATCTGTCGCCAATTGGAAGAAGTGTCGAAAGAGCTGGGCATCGATCTCAGTAAAGCAACTGTGGCGGTTTGTGGAGCTACAGGCGATATTGGCAGCGCTGTCTGTCGTTGGCTAGATGCTCGAACTGAAGTGCCAGAACTGTTGCTGATTGCCCGGAAGCAAGAGCGATTGCAAGCTTTGCAGGCGGAACTCGGCAGAGGCAAAATCATGGGATTGGAAGAGGCGCTGCCTTTGGCTGATATTGTAGTTTGGGTAGCCAGTATGCCCAAAGGGATGGAAATTGATCCCACGGTTTTGAAAAAACCTTGTTTGCTGATTGATGGGGGCTACCCGAAAAACCTGTCAACAAAAATTCAGCATCCGGGCGTCTATGTCGTCAATGGGGGGATTGTTGAGCATTCCCTGGATATTGACTGGCGGATTATGAAAATCGTCAATTTGATGGAAGCTCCGGGACGCCAGTTATTCGCCTGTTTTGCCGAATCGATGCTATTGGAATTTGAAAAGTGGCACACCAACTTTTCTTGGGGACGCAATCAAATTACCGTGGAGAAGATGGAGCAAATCGGTGAATCCTCCGTGAGGCATGGATTCCGACCTTTGTTGACTTATTAGTCAGGAGTCAGGAGTCAGTTGTCAGTTGATAGAAAAAGGCTAGTTATTTTTTGTCTAGTGTTACTTCTTTCTTTGACTCCTAACTCCTGACGGCTGACTACTGACAACTGACTGACTACTGAGCATTGTACGGGCGACACCCTATGCTCGTCGCTGCACTACTGACCACCGATCGCTGACTAGGAACTATGTCAACTTCTTCTGAGCGCAAGCCGTTACTTCTAGATTTTGAAAAGCCTCTGTCCGAACTAGAGGCACGAATTGACCAAATTCGCGAACTTGCAGAAGATCAGGACGTCGATGTCTCCGATCAGATTCGTCAGTTGGAGGCACGAGCAGTGCAACTTCGTGAGGAGATTTTCAATAGTTTATCCCCGTCCCAGCGGCTGCAACTGGCTCGGCATCCTCGGCGTCCCAGTACATTAGACTACATCCAGGCCATGAGCGATGAATGGATGGAACTACACGGCGATCGCGGTGGGAATGACGACCCAGCGTTAGTCGGCGGCGTAGCTCGTCTGGGTGGGCGTCCTGTTGTGATGCTGGGTCATCAAAAGGGCCGCGATACTAAGGATAATGTCGCCCGGAATTTTGGGATGCCTGCTCCAGGCGGCTACCGCAAGGCGCTGCGGTTAATGGAACACGCCAATCGCTTTGGAATGCCGATTCTCACGTTTATCGATACGCCGGGAGCCTGGGCGGGTGTGGAAGCCGAGCAACGGGGGCAGGGAGAAGCGATCGCCTATAATTTGCGGGAGATGTTCCGCCTGGATGTCCCGATCCTCTGCACCGTTATCGGGGAAGGTGGTTCTGGCGGTGCGTTGGGAATTGGCGTCGGCGACCGACTATTAATGTTTGAACACGCCGTTTATACCGTTGCGACCCCCGAAGCTTGTGCAGCAATTTTGTGGAAAGATGCTTCCAAAGCTCCCCAAGCAGCCACAGCACTAAAAATTACAGCTTGGGATTTGAAAAACTTAGGCATTCTCGATGTTCTGTTGCCCGAACCTGTTGGCGGCGCTCATGGCGAGCCGCTAAAGGCCGCTGCCATCTTAAAAGACGCTCTGTTGCAAAACTTAGAAGAACTCTCCCAGATGACCTCTCAACAGCGGCGGGAGCTACGTTATCAAAAGTTTCGGAGTATTGGCGTTTATACGGAAATCTCTGCCTAGCGGGGGTTTACCTTAGAAGACGCTGTGACGAGTGGTATAATCAACAAGGTAACAAATTATTACAAGTTCTCAGTTGAGAGGAGTTGTCTTTTAAGAAATTAGCGCTGAGCTGGCAAGCAATTAACGGCGATAGCGAATCGATCGTAGACAACGACTCAAAAAATGAGAACTCAACGTAGTAAGCGTTCCCCTAGGCGATCGCTTGAGCTTATTTTGCTTTCCTACAGGGTAGCCAAACCAAGTAGGAAAAGTAAGCAAAGAGCTGATAGCTACCTAATCAAAAAATACGGGAAGAATTGATGACTTCTCCAATCGAACGGCGTGCCTTGATTACCGGGGCCAGTAGTGGGATTGGCAAGGCGACAGCTTTGGCATTTGCGAAAGCAGGATTCCATGTGGCTTTAGTCAGCCGCTCTGAGTCTAAATTAGAGGCTGTCGCTGAAGCTGCTCGGAAGACCGGGGTGACAGCGAAAGCGTATGCCCTGGATCTAGCCGATATTGAGCAGGTAAGAAAAAAGGTCGCCGCGATCGCTGACTCCTTTGGCTCGATTGATGTTCTGGTGAACAATGCCGGGATGGGCTACACCGGCGAGATTATGTCAACACCTTTATCCGAATGGCAACAAGTGATTGACCTAAATCTCACCAGCGCGTTTCAGTGTATCCAGGGAATTTTGCCCTCGATGCGCGATCGCGGCTCTGGGATAATTATTAATGTGGCATCTATTGCCGGTCAGCAACCTTTTCCTGGCTGGGGTGCCTACAACGTTAGCAAAGCGGCTCTGATTGCCTTATCGAAAACCCTCGCAGCAGAAGAACGTGCTAAAGGCATTCGCGTTGTAACGATCTCTCCAGGTGCTGTCAATACCCCAATTTGGGACACAGAAACGGTTCAAGTCGAACTGAACCGTTCAGCCATGTTAACACCAGAAATCGTTGCCCAGTCGATTCTGCACATGGCTCTCGTGCCAGAACAGGCAGTGATTGAGGAATTAACCTTAATGCCGAACGCTGGCGTTTTATGAGTTGTAAGTTTTGAATGATGAATTAAACCTAAATTCATCACTCAACAGTCTCAAAAAATTCCTAACGAACTCATCACTCCGTTAACCACTCCAAACCCTAACAAAGACTGAATCATGACTACTGCTTCTTCCCACGGTTCTAATGGCTCTAACCCATCAGGCGATTTGAGCGCCAAAATTGCTCCGCCGCGACCTGACCGCAACACAATGAATGGTAGAGAACCCAATTTGCAGCCGCCTCCGGAAGAACTCAACGATGAGATGATGAGTGCTGTAAGGACGCTGCTACTGGGAGTGGGTGAAGACCCGGAACGGGAAGGCTTACTCAAAACGCCTAAGCGAGTAGCAGAAGCAATGCGCTTTCTTACCAGTGGCTATACTCAGTCGCTAGAAGACCTTGTCAACGGAGCTATCTTTGATGAGGGTCACAACGAGATGGTTCTTGTCCGGGATATCAATGTCTTTAGCCTCTGCGAACACCATATGCTGCCATTTATGGGTAAGGCGCACGTCGCCTATATCCCTAACCAAAAAGTGGTAGGTCTTAGCAAGCTTGCTCGGATTGTTGAGATGTATTCTCGCCGCTTGCAGGTACAGGAACGGCTGACGCGCCAGATTGCTGAAGCGGTGCAGACGATTCTTGAGCCGAAGGGAGTCGCTGTTGTCATGGAAGCTACCCATATGTGTATGGTAATGCGAGGTGTCCAGAAGCCCGGTTCTTGGACTGTTACCAGTGCGATGGTCGGCGTATTTCAGGACGAGCAAAAAACTCGTGAAGAGTTTCTTAATTTAATTCGTCACCAACCCGCTTTCTTTTAAGCGTTGTTGGCAGTAACAGCAGGGAGATTTCGCTCCTAATCAAGAGAAAAACTCCTAATTTCTTAAAGTAGGGACACGGCAAGGCCGTGTCCCTATAACGGTTAATGGATCGGGTTTTTATACCATTTGGTTCATGAAGCGCTACATTAACAATTCCCCCACCCCCGATAAATTGGGAGGCTAAGAAGTCTAAATGTTGCAAACAAAAGAACAAAATGGTTTTACAATCAGCATCCCCCCATTTGCTGACGCACTTGAGAAAGAGCATACCAAGTCTTTTCACCAACAATTCCATCTACTAATAAACCGTTGCGTTTTTGGAAGAATCTAACAGCAGCATCGGTGCGCGGCCCAAATACGCCGTTAATTTCATCATTAAAGTCACCGGCTACAAATAGCACCTGCTGAAGTGTGATTACCGCTTCACCTTTAGCTCCGCGCTTCAGCATGGGCATATTAACCGGAGCGCCTGTATAAAGTGCTTGCCAAGTCAACGGCCCGACAATGCCATCTTCTTTGAGAAAAACCCAATTCTGAAAAACAATGACGGCATATTCTACTTCTTGATTAAAAATTCCGTGAATAGCTCCGAAATAAGCGCATCTATCAGTTAATATTTGTTGTAATTCTCTAACTACCGATCCAGAGCTGCCTAACCCTAGAACGGGTTTATTAAACTGAGCTTGATTGGTGAAGGTTTGATTGGATTCGTTAGCAAGCATGATGTGGATTCCTTTGGAGTTGTTGGTGTTCTACATCTCCAAAGTACTTTTAAGAAAGTGCTTGTCACTTCGCACAGTCGGGTAAACTAACTGGATTGGTTTGCTCTCGTTCTATCTGTTCACCCATTAGCAGGAGGCGATCGTGCCAAAAGAGCGAAGCTCCCTACAACTTGAACCGTGTTCCCCGCAGTTTCTCAAACAAATCTGCAACTCGATTTAAATCTTTATCTCCAGGCGATCGCTCAACGCCACTCGATAAATCAATCCCGCTAGGATGCAGTTGCGCGATCGCATCCAAAATATTGTCTGGTGTCAAGCCACCGGCAAGCAACCAGGGACAGCTAGGATTGAACTGTTGGAGGTTCTTCCAGTCCAACGTTTTGCCAGTACCTCCCAACATTTGGGGATGATAAGCGTCCAGCAACAAGGTATTCGCACACTCTGCATAGACATCTGCCTGAGTTAAATCCTCTAGAGTTTTCACTCTCAGGGCTTTGATGATTTCCACGCTGGGCAGCAATTGGCGCAACTGACGGCAAAATTCTGGTGTTTCTCCGCCATGTAACTGCACGCCTGTCAAGTTAGCGACGGCGACACATTGATAGATTTCTTCCAGCGTTGTGTTGGCAAAGACGCCAATCCGCTCAACGTCAGGCGGTAAGCGTTCCATCACGGAGCGGATTTGAACTGCACTGACGTAGCGCGGGGAGGAGGACACGCAAATAAATCCTAGGGCGGTTGCTCCCAGTTGCGCGATCGCTTGCCCCTGATCTGGTTTGGTAATCCCGCAAATCTTGACTCGCATTAAATTTTTTTCGATTTGTATCAAAAATTAATATAACTGTTAACTGTTAAAACAAATTCCGACTTTTTACTAAGAGGTTTCTATAATACTTTGGGTTTTGATATTTGTGTCCAAGCAGGAGACAAGAACTTGATTCACTTGACAATACTCGCCGCCGTACAATCTACCGTTCCCGCGACCCCATCGTGGACTCCAATGGTCGGATTGGTGATGATTCTGTGCAACCTGTTGGCGATCGCCATCGGTCGCTTCGCTATCCAGAAGCCAGGAGTAGGACCAGACCTGCCTCTCGCTAAACCCGCTTTGTTACGCAATTTTACAGTGCCTGAACTTCTAGCGACAATGAGCTTCGGTCACATTATTGGAACAGGCGTCATCCTAGGATTAACCAACGCGGGTGCCCTTTAAAAGGCAATTGTTTCTGCTTTGGGTGACTTAAAAATTTAGCTCATCCAGCAGGAAGAATCAACAGTTCCCTCCGCGTTTTATAATCCCTTCGTTGCTGATTTTATCAAAGCAGGAGAAAAGAAATTGATTGACTTAAGTTTACTTGCAGCATTGCAGCAGACAGTTCCTTCAACACCAACAATCGGCCCTGGTGTATTCATTGTCATGACTGCTTTCAACATTCTGGGTCTTTTTCTGGCCCGCAACGCTGTCCAAAAGCCGGGAGTTGGCCCTAAACTGCCTTTCCCACTGCCCGGTTTTGGTAAGAACTTTAGCGCCGCTCAATTTATTGCGGGTTTGAGTTTTGGACATATCCTGGGAACAGGTGCCATCTTAGGACTGACCAATACGGGTCTCCTTTAGAAGCCCTCGCTCGATAATAACTGTCTTTTCAGTGAAGTTAGTAGGGTGGACACTGCTCACCAATTACCCCAAAGGTCGGCAAGGCTCACTCTCCTACTTCACGCTTCATTTTCCATGCTTCTACAAGAGCCGTCGTATATCCTGGTAAGTGCAAGGATTAGATGGGAAAGTTTGATGCAGGCAGCTTGGCGAGTTGGCGCTCTATTCGGAATTCCGCTATTTATAGATTATTCGTGGTTTTTTATTTTAGCTTTGATCGCCTTTGCGAATGCCCTGGATTTCTCACCCGTCTTGGGTCCAGTCCTCGGCGGGGGTGCGGGATTATTAATGGCTTTATTGCTGTTTGGTTCGGTTTTACTGCACGAATTGGGTCACAGTTTAGTCGCGCGATCGCAAGGGATTGAAGTAAATTCGATTACTTTATTTCTCTTTGGTGGGATTGCGGCGATTGACCGGGAATCCAAAACCCCAGGCGCAGCCTTTCAAGTCGCGATCGCTGGCCCTGCGGTTAGCTTAGTGCTGTACTCGCTATTTTACCTAGTGGCTCATGGACTGCCAATCTCCGGTATCGTGCAGGTCATGGCATTAGACTTGGCAAAGATTAACCTAGTCTTGGCATTATTCAACCTGATTCCTGGTCTCCCCTTAGATGGCGGACAAGTTGTGAAAGCAGCCGTGTGGAAGTTCACCGGAGACCGCTTTCAGGGCGTCCGTTGGGCAGCCAAAAGCGGTTTAATTTTAGGTTGGGGCGCGATCGCTGTCGGAGTGGCGATTATTGCTTTCAAGGATCAGTGGTTCAGTGGCTTCTGGATTTCCTTACTCGGCTGGTTTGGGATTCGCAACGCCCGTTCCTACGACCAGATGACCACCCTCCAAGAATCCTTGCTTCAGATCGTGGCGAAAGACGCCATGACTCAAGAATTTCGGGTAGTGGATGCGAACAAGACCTTGCGCCAGTTTGCCGATGAGTACATTTTGGAAGCCTCCCACTTTCCGGTTTACTTTGCGGCGAGTGAAGGTCGCTATCGCGGTTTAGTCTCTGTTGAAGATTTGCATTTCGTAGAGCGCGGTCTGTGGGAAACTCAAAACCTGCATAGTATTGTGCATCCCCTGACGGAAATTCCCACTGTTGAAGAGAAAATGCCTTTGGTAGAAGTAATTAACTGCATGGAAGCCAAGCAGTTAAATTGGATTACTGTCCTCTCACCCGCTGGGACAGTCGCCGGGATTATCGACCGGGGCGATGTTGTCCGCGCTGTTGCATCGAAGCTGAATTTACTGATTACGGAAGTAGAAATCAAGCGGGTTAAGGCAGAGGGCACCTATCCGCCGAGTTTGCAGTTACAAGCGATCGCAAAATCAACCACTGATTAATTGACACTAGAAAACGAGTCTGAATATGCTCATACAGCACTTCCAGATGCTCGCACGCTACAACACGCTGGCAAATCGCAGACTTTATGAAGTTTGCACTCGTTTGGACGATGTAGAACGTAAACGTACCAGACCCGCCTTCTTTAAAAGTATTCACGGGACGCTGAATCACATCATGATAGGCGATCGCATCTGGTTATCGCGGTTTGAGGGCAAAGAAGTCCCCTCAACCGGACTTGACGCAATTCTCTATGAGGATTTCGACAAGCTTACCAAAGCGCGTGTATTAGAAGATGAGCGCATCGAAGCCTTCTCAGATAGTTTAAACGACGAATTCTTGAGCGGTACGATCAAGTACCGCAATAACCAAGGAAATATTTATATCGATCCGGTTGATTTGTTGATCGCACACTTTTTTAATCACCAGACCCACCACCGAGGACAAGTTCACGATCTGTTAACGCAGACTGAAATTGCCCCGCCAGTTCTAGATATGCACCGAGTGATTCGACCTTAGAGTTAGTTGCATTAGCACTATCTATCTTGATTCTGTGAGCGAATTGTTAATTCTGGCTGCGCTAAAATTTCCTGCCACTCCTCTTCTGACAAAGGCTGCACTAGCATCTCAATACCAAAACAATCGCTAGCTGCTACCGTTAAGGCTTCTACAACTGTTGGAACTAGCGCCTCTCCCGGCTGGTTAATCCCTAGCTTAACCGGCGTTACCGCCTCGCCAAACACCTGTTCAAACAGCGTCGCATCTGGTGACAAACGTATCGACCCGTGCTGCAAGATGGTATTGCCTCGCCTCATCTGGGCACTCCCAATTAATTTAGAACCATCCGCTAAAACTAAATCGGCACCCGTCGAGGTGCCAAAACAATTGGGATTGTGAATGTAACCCCGTCCTGCCGAACCATAGTGCAATTCTAGACCGAGCGATCGCCATCCCTGAATCAAAAACTCACAAATTTCCTGGTACGCTTGCAGGCGACTACCAGCAGATCCTGACGTTACCACCATGTAGGTCAAATCGCCCTGGTGCAGCACTCCCCGTCCGCCAGTCGGACGTCGCACCAAATCCACTACACCCGCCGCAGCCAGCTGCTGCCAAGATGCAGGTAAGCGGTGTTGATGATATCCCAACGAAATTGCCAGTGGAGACCAGGTATAAAACCGTAAGGCTGGAGGATGCAAACCCAGATGGTGCTGCTCCAGTAACCATCGGTCGATTGCCATCTGGACGCGACCTGACGCTTCCAGCAGCGGAATCAAACGCCAGTAGCGGTTATTGGTCATTTGTCATTTGCCTAAAATCAATGACCAATGACCAATAACTAACTACCAAATTCAGCTTGTAAAGCTTCGTCGTTATTATCTGCAATCGTCGCGACAACGGTGACAGCGCGGGAAATTTCTCCAGGAGAAAGCTCGGCGACAGTGCGAGATGTCAGCACTGCCACTTGGTTCTCCACAATGCCAAAACGCGATTCAAACGTGTCCGACCAATTCATTTCCAAGAGTTTCCGCATCAACAGCGGTTCGTTCGTGGCAGGTAGCTTGAGAACATAAGACCAAACGGTGAAAGTATCCTCCTCGGTAATCCCCGTGAGTTGCACAAACACCTCAACGCTACCGTACTTAAATTTCCAAAGATAGCTGCTGTCTTCGCCACGGCTTACCATTGCCGTATCGTCCTGATCCAAGCTGGAGATAACGGTTTGAATTACATCAACATAGTTGACTACCGTTGCATCCTCAATCAGCTCATTGGTAACTAGATCCTCTGTTGACAGTCCTTGGGTGGAAACACTTTCCACAGCAGGCTGGTTGGTGGTCATAATACCTTCTGCTTATCGTTTTGCGGTTTGCCTAGACCAACTCTATCGCCTAGAGGCACATTTGGAGGACACCTCTAAAGATTAGTTTTTTATTTTCAAGTGTTAAGTAGTTTAATCATCGCTTATACAGCGGTCGCCTTCAGCCGCTTCTTCTGATTCTCGTTACTAGGACAGCTCTATCCTAGTAACGAGCCTTAGCCTCGATGCCCTCTGTTGCTACTTCTCGACACCGTGTTTCAAACCATGAGCTTGCGATCGCTTTGTTCTCCATCTAAAGCCGTTGTCTTTTCAGAAACCGGCTTATGAGCAATCAAATACTTGCTCATAAAGTGAACTTCACTCGAAATATTCTCGAAGCCTGCTTTCTCCAACCGTTTCACCAAATCATCCGTTATGTAGTGTTTGTAGTATGGCTCGTGGAATGTTTCTGGGAAGTTTTCCATCAGTGGCACCAAGTCTGGAGCATCGCTGACCTGAATCGAGTCGCAGATAATAAAGACTCCACCCGGTTTCGTGACTCGGTAGCACTGTTCGATCACCTGCTGACGCACCGCTGCTGGAAGCTCATGGAAGAGAAACACGCAAGTAACCGCATGGAAATGCTCATCCACGTAAGGGATTTTCTCAGCATTCGCTTGTAGGAGTTGGGGCAATTCTCCAGGATTTTCCAATAACAGCTGATTCGCCTTCCGCAAGTAAGCGGGTGACAAATCGATTCCAAACAGAGATGCTTCCGGCAAAGCGCCGCGGATTAATTTCAAAGTGCGCCCCGTTCCACTTGCCACATCCAGAATGCGAACTTGTCTGGGTGGAATAGAATCAAAAGCTTTCAGCCCTTGTTTCAATGGCGCGAGAATCCGCCGCCGCATCGCATCTGCCGTGCCACCAAAAAGAATTTCTACTTGCAAATCATAGAGATTCGCGGACCAGTCACTTAAGTAACCATCAGTTTGGTGGTGGAAGTTTTGCAGGTAGTAGCTTGGATAACCATCCGTGGAAATGTTTGGAGAAAAGTCTTGATGCCGCTTTTGGTTCGCCCGCTGATGCACTTGCAGCGTATCCAGCCAAACCATCGGATAATAGCGGAAAAAATCGCTCCATGAGTTATCAAACAGTAAGCTAGCGGGATATACACCTCGCTCAACATCCTGCCAATCGGCTTCGATAATCCGATCGTGCCTTTGTTTCAGTTTTTGTATAACCTCTGGCGGAATCGGCTTGGTTTTCACCTCCACCGGAGGTGAAATTAAATTCAGCAACTGAGAATTTAATACTTTATGAGCTAAACCAAAGTAATTTTTGCCTTGCTGAAAAGTCTGATAGGTCAGCTTGGTTAAAGTCTCAGTAATAGTAGTTGCTGGGTCAAGGTTTGAGGTTGACTGCATAGAGGCTAACGATGGGTGCTGAAAACTGAGTACGACTATGAAAATGCTGCGCGGTTATATGTCTTTTTGTTAAGACATATTTCTTATGTTAACTCAGTTTCGACAACTGCCATCTGTCTCCAGTGGGACAAGAAAAAGCGCCACCCATAAGGGTGGCGGGCTAGGGATGAGTTGTTTTCCAGGAAGGGGATACCCCACCCCACAGCTTAGAACGCTTTAAGAAAGGCAAGCTCTAGATTTGGCAGGAATGCTTAGCAAAAACGTCAAGCTTTGTTCCTACACAATTTGCCTTTCCATGAGCGAGAAAAGAAATTAGCAATCATAGTAGAGAGCGAACTCGTAGGGATGGGGGCGCAGCCGCATCGGGTTGACTTCGTTATCGAGCTTGTATGAAATCCAAGTCTGGATGAAGTCTGGGGTGAACACGCCCGTCTCGGTCAAGAAAGCGTGATCGTTTTCCAACGCCTCCAGGGCACCTTCGAGCGATCCTGGGGTGGAAGGAACATTCGCCAGTTCCTCTGGGGTTAGGTCGTAAATATCCTTATCCAGGGATTCACCGGGGTCAATTTGGTTTTTGATACCATCTAGACCCGCACAGAGCATGGCAGCAAACGCCAAGTAGGGGTTAGAAGTCGCATCCGGACAACGGAACTCTAAGCGCTTCGCTTTAGGATTGGTACCAGATAGCGGAATCCGAATCGAGGCAGAACGGTTTCCTTGGGAGTAAGCCAAGTTCACGGGTGCTTCAAAACCGGGCACCAAGCGCTTGTAAGAATTGGTTGTGGGATTGGTCAAAGCCAACAGCGCCGGTGCGTGCTTGAGGATGCCACCGATGTAGTGCAACGCCATTTGGCTTAAGCCAGCATACTTATCGCCTGCGAATAGCGGCTGCCCATCCTTCCAAATCGACTGGTGGGTATGCATCCCAGAACCGTTGTCGTTAAACAGTGGCTTCGGCATGAAGGTGACTGTTTTGCCATATTTCTTGGCAACGTTCTTGATGACGTACTTGTAAGTCATCAGATAGTCAGCAGCTTGTACCAAAGTTGCGAAGCGGAAACCCAGTTCGCACTGTCCGCCGGTAGCAACTTCGTGGTGGTGCTTTTCAATTGGCACCCCGCACTTCGCCATCGTCAGCAGCATTTCTGTCCGCATATCCTGGGAGGTATCCGTCGGCGCGACTGGGAAATAACCCTCTTTGTAGCGAGGTTTATAACCGAGGTTGCCACCCTCTTCTTTTTTCCCAGAATTCCAACGTCCCTCGACGGAGTCTACGTGGTAATAGCCTTCATGCTGGTTTTGGTCAAAGCGGACATCATCAAAGATGAAGAACTCAGCTTCCGGTCCAATGAAGGCTGTATCGCCAATGCCGGTAGAAATTAGGTAGTCTACTGCCTTCTGAGCAATGGTGCGGGGGTCGCGGCTGTAAGGTTGGCCCGTCCGGGGTTCGATAATGCTACAGACGACGCTTAAAGTCGGCTCTGCCATGAATGGGTCGATCCAGGCAGTTGTCGGATCTAGCACCATTGCCATGTCTGATTCGTTGATGGCTTTCCAACCCCGGATACTAGAGCCATCGAAGGGTACGCCCTCGGTAAAGCTACTTTCGTCAATTTGGTCGTGATACATCGACAAATGCTGCCAGATACCCGGCATATCGATGAACTTGAGGTCAATGATCTGGATGTTTTTTTCTTTGACGTAAGTCAAAAATTCTTGCGGGGTCTGGAACATTACGACGGACTCCTTATTTTCTAAGCTGGCTCAGTCTGGAAAGCAGAAAAAACAGTAAGAGCGATCATCAGGGTTGGTGAATCGTCAAGTCAAGAGGGGGAGAACCTGGATTGAAAGCAAGCATTTTCAGGTGAGACTTCCCGATCCAGAAGTACAACTTTCCTGGCTGAAAATCTTTTGTCTCCTCTTTTGCCCATCTCAAGAACTCTCCCACTCAATTCCCAGTTGGCGCTTACGCGCCGCTACGCTAACAGTCTTCAGCCTTTTTTCAAGACGTAAGGCATCGATGTACTGGATCATCCTAGGGATAGGTGCCAGGAGATTTTGTATTCAGCTATACAGAATAAGGCAGTTGCCGTTTGACTTAAAGCGAGAAAAAGTTAAAAATTGTAGCGAGATTTACAAAAAAATCTTATAGGCGGCAACAATTTTACTAATCAGTAGCTTTGGCTACTTTTGTGCGGGGGGAAGCATGATGTTTAATTTAAATACGGATTTTGATCAAGATTTTGACGAACAAGAGGCATTTGAGTATCGTCCTGGGACGAGAGTGGAGCTAAAGCAGCGTCCTGGGGTGGTTGATATTATTGCTGAATATGACCCGATGATGGTGCCGCCTATTTGGTTGCTCAACGATCCGCAGCCGCGATATCCAGAAGAGCTGACATTACTGCCAGTGCCCATGAGAGGAGTTTGTTGGTTGAAGCCGGTGAGCCGTCGAAAAGCTGGATCGAGAGCGGCTCAGTCAAGAGATGGCAAGCCGATGCGCCAGAAGGCTTATAGCACAGCCCCGGAGAAAATTGCCCGCTAAAAATTGCTGCGATCGCTCTCAACAATGTGGAGATGCTCGTGGAGATGGATATATGCTAATGAAAGTGTTTGTTGTTGTAAACTACACCCTAGAAACTGGGTATGCAACAGCACACTAAACAATAGAAAATTATCTATATAGCTTGTTGTTGGGAGAGCAATTTCATGCGCGACGCAGTCACAAACCTGATTAAAAATTACGATGTTACGGGTCGTTACCTGGATCGCAATGCCGTAGATTCCCTGAAATCTTATTTTGAAACCGGCACAGCACGAGTCCAGGCGGCTGCTGTGATTAACTCCAATGCAGCTTCGATTGTGAAGCAGGCAGGGTCACGGCTGTTTGAAGAACTGCCGGAACTGATTCGACCAGGCGGAAATGCATATACGACTCGTCGCTATGCTGCTTGTCTGCGGGATATGGACTATTACCTGCGCTATGCCAGCTATGCGTTGGTTGCAGGTGATACGAATGTGCTGGATGAGCGGGTGCTGCAAGGTCTTCGGGAAACTTACAACTCTTTGGGAGTGCCGATTGGCCCGACCGTAATGGGCATCCAAATCATGAAGGACATTGTGAAAGAACAAGTGGCTGCGGCTGGAGTTGTAAATACAGCATTTGTAGATCAGCCCTTTGACCACATGACCCGCGATTTAAGCGAACAGGATGTCTAAGCAGCAGATAGCCACGAACAATTAGCCATTCGTCATTAGCTAGAGAGCGATCGCACTTTTTACCTTTTACTGGGATAAAGTGCGATCGCTTTTGTTTATGCTGCGCTGACGCTAATTTGAAGACACCAAAAGCCTATCTCGATGACAAACTCTCAACACTTAAGGGAACTAGATCGCCATGATTGGTAAATCCTAATAACATTGGCTCTTGCGGTCGAATAAACTTACCTGTCAGTACACAGCGTTGTTCTTGCTGCGCTGTGGCGGGGACGCTAGAGAGGATATCAGACCTAGAGAATTGAGGTTTATAATCATCGGATTTCTGCTGCACGTAGTTCCAGAGGATATCTCGAATCAAAGCTTGATATCCCTGATGACCTGCGAGTTCTTTGAGTTCTTCCTTCAGTTCTCTCTCCAAGCGTATGCTGGTGACTTCCATTTCAGTGGTTGAGGTGCGAGGTAGGGTACGCATGATTTTTTCTCCTAAAATTTGTGGACAGATTAGTAATACAAGTGTAGTATATTGAAAGCCAGATTCAAGTTAAACCGTTCAAGAAGCCTTCCTGTGACACATATACCTGCTTTCTCCATCTCAGCCAGCGATTCCGACTCCTTAACGAGTTGGGAATCAGCCGGCGCGGGCGTGGAGTTTCTTTTTATGGGTGGATATGGTTGTCAGAGACGAGGTACGGAGATCGATCAAATTTTGGATCGCAATAATGGTGGGAGTCTGCGGTTTGCAGAACTCAAACTAAACAAACAAAGCGGGAGGTACAGGCTAAAAGTAGCCGTACCAACATAGGACGAGAAGACTCAAAAAGTTTTTCCAACCCCCGCTTCTAATTACCAGAGGCGGGGGTTAATTGTATGAGGAGCCAAGTCGTGACGAGCGCAACTGACGTGTTAGGTAGGTCGGTAGTCGTATTTTCCCAGAACTACTTGCCCATAAGCCGGGTCAATATTAAGCGAGCGATCGCTCTGTTGATCGGTGGGAAAGCCGAACCTTTGCAGTTTAGCGATGCACCTGGCTGGCAAGTGCGGTCGCCCAGCGTGGTAATCGAGGTGCCAGAACAAATTCGCCTCACCATCACGAGTGCAGAGCGAGTTTGGAAGGTTCCCCCAGTGAACCGTCGGGAATTGCTGCGGAGAGACCACCACACCTGCCAATACTGCGGTAACACGAAACAGTTGACGATCGATCACGTCCTACCCTTATCAAAGGGCGGAAAACACACCTGGGACAACGTAGTGATTGCCTGCGAAAGGTGCAACCAACGCAAAGGCGATCGCACCCCGACTCAAGCGGGAATGCCCCTTCGCACCCAGCCTAAAGCCCCCATGCACCCTGCTGTTGCCTTTGCCGAACAGTTCTGGCGCGAACAGCACGATCACCTGGATTTGTAAGGAGACACCAAGCAATGCTGAAATTAACTTACACAGAAAACGGCTTTTACTTGGAGTGTCTGGCTCAATCTCTAGAAGAGTGGGTGACACGGCGGGTGATTTTAGCGCTGCGAGTGGGTACCCCCATCTCAGTCGAACCCAGCACCGCTTCCTTCTTACTTCCGGCTAGTTTGCCAGAAATCGGACGGTTGCTAGAGGAAGCGCAGCAGGAAGGTTCGGAAATTATTGGCTTGTGTGCTTGCGATGCCGAGTACGTTGAAGTCAGCCTGCACGGTAGCTGGGTGGACGGAGGCTCGAAAAATGGAGAGGGCGTTTTTGTGACTGCAATGAGCGATCGCGCTGAATTCTTCCTGTTCAAGCTTTGGCAAGATGCACAAGCTTGCACCTCCTCCTTGAGGTAATCAAATCACTTTTGAGGTGGGTCGAAAAACCCACCCTTTTTCTTAGTATTTGTGTGGACATTTGCCGGATAATACATCAAACTATTGGTATGTCATAGCGGGATACCACACTGAGATTGATTAAACATTAGTTATGTCAGCCAGCAGCAATACCAAAGAAAGCAGAATTGATTTGAGACTGAGCCAAGAGCAAAAAAAGACGCTTGAAAAGGCAGCTGCACTGATGGGACTCAGTGTAAGTTCTTATGTGCTTTGCCACTCACTTGATGCTGCCAGAAAGGACATTGCCTTTCATGAAACACTGGTTTTGTCAGATAGAGATAGGGATCTCTTTTTATCGATACTAGAGAATCCGCCTGAACCGAACGAAGCTTTAAAATCGGCGATGTGTGAATATCAGGAGTACGAAAAGTAATACTTTGTGGAATGGATTTTTCACCCTCTCGATAGCAGTGTAAGGAAGGATGCTTTCGACTGCGGAGTTCCAAAGTTAAACGATTACCTGAAGCAATACGCTGGACAAAACGATAGAAAAGGCATTGCGAAAACCTTTGTTGCTATTCCCAAAGAAGATGGTAATGAAGTTGTTGGCTATTACACCATCAGTATGTCTAGCATTACGTTTGACTCGCTTCCAGAGCAACTAAGAAAAAGATTACCCCGTTATCCTGTTCCCGCTATGTTAATCGGACAACTTGCCGTTGACACCTCAATGCAAGGGAGAGGATTGGGAAAAAGATTACTAATGGATGCTCTTAGTAAAGCAGTTCGCCTTGCAGATGAAGTAGGGATTTTTGCAGTTAGAGTTGATGCTCTGGATGATGAGTCAAAGCAATTTTATCTGAAATACGGTTTCGTTCCCTTAATTGATTATGAATTCTCGCTTTTCCTACCAATGGCAACAATATTAAAGAGTCGTAAATAGCAGGTAGTTTCGTCGCTGTGGTCAAGCAGATTTATTGTTAAATGGCGAACTAGGAGCTTCACCCACTTGATTCTTCCTCTTCAAGCTTTGGCAAGATGTACAAGCTTGTATCTTCTCCTTGAACTAACTGTAGGGGCGCACGGCTGTGCGCCCTTTCCTTGAGAAAAAGGGTTATGTCTTCTACTACCTGCATAGAACAGCGAACAGATAGTCTGGATCTATTCGGTTATCCAGGTTAGGATTCTTACTCAAAATAAATGCCCCTCCTTCAAACACGATTAAGGGAGGTTTATGTCCACGAGGATTATAAGCACCAATAGTGGAATAAGGGCTACCATACTTTCCGTATTCATTCCATACACTTGTTGAAGAATAGGGGCTGCCATATTTTCCGTACTGGTTGCAAATTGACTCGGTGGCATACTGGTTGCTTGAAACCACACCAAGCTCCTGTTTATCGGCACCCAAGATATATGCGTTGCCATCTAGATCGCGAATTATATCTTCAATGCTGGCTTGAGCTACAAGCTGCTGTTGCAACGGAACAGTTGCTTGAGACTGTAAGGGTAAAAAAATTCCACTTATTAAGGTGGCAATTCTAGAGAAAACGGTTGTTTGAAGGGATTTCATGATTATTCTCCGTAAATAACCCATCAAACTAAGTATTCCCATTAGCAACTGAGTTCTATCGTTTGTAATTGTTAAATAGCAGCCTTGGCGATTAGAAATCGCGGCTATACAAACGAAGTCCGCCTGCGCGGACTTTTGAAACCTGCGTAGGCAGGTTTTGTGTGTGTAGACGCGAATTCTATTCGCCAGCTTCATTAGAACAGCTCTTAAAAGGTCCAATCAAATAGGAACGATCGCTAGCCTTGAACAAATTTAAGCGCGGCACCATTCATGCAGTAGCGTTTGCCAGTCGGGCGTGGCCCATCGTTAAATACATGCCCTAAATGCCCACCGCAACGATGGCAATGGACTTCAACTCTAGTCATAAAAAGCGTCTTGTCTGTGGAGGTGCCGATTCCCCCTTCAATGGGAGCATAAAAACTGGGCCAACCAGTATGGCTGTCGAATTTCGTTTCAGAGGTAAACAGCGGTAATTCACACGCCGCACACGCATAAATTCCTTTACCGTATTGCTTATCAAGCGGGCTAGTTCCAGCACGTTCGGTACCGTGTTTACGCAGGACGTTAAACTGTTCGGGCGTCAAAATTTCACGCCATTCTTCCTCGGTTTTGTTGATTTCAAAGTTATTATTTGAAGCTGCCATATCTCCCGATTTCCCAATTAGATTGCGTGATAACCATGCCGCGCCTACAATTACAGCGCCAGCTTTTAAAAGATAACGTTTTTTCATGCTGCATCATTCAGTTGTCGGTGTGAGGCGAGCCAGTTCAACCTTGAGAGAGTTTATTTGGCTCTATCTCTAGGATGCGCGATCGCGTACAGCCCTTTGGGCATGAAAACAGCGAAGCGAGGCGTTAGCCTAGCGCCGACCTGTTGGTTCGCACTGCATTAAGTCTGATAGCCGGATTAAAATTCCCTAAGAAGCCTAAAGCAGGTAAAGAGGCATCGGCTCAAATTTGCTTGAGATAGAACTCAAACCGTTCCCGGAATTGTTCAACTGTCAGATTTTGAGTCCAATATTCCACTAAAGCGTGACCAAATGCCCAGGCATTGCGTTCTGGGGAAGCGGGGTTTTCCAACAGCAGAGGCCAAAGGGAGAGCAAGTCAAAGTTGATCGGGTTTTCGCCTGGATTCAAGAGGGAGAACAAATCATACGCCATCTGAAGTTTGCCAATCACAACCGGCAATTGCTCCACGGGAATTTGGTCTGCTAGCACGTATGCTAGATTTGGTCGTCCGGTTGTCAGCGTCGCAATGAACTGGAGAACGGGACTTTTGAGTAGTGCAGCCAGTCCCTGTGTCGTTGTCATCTGAAAGGTGTAGCGGTCGATGATTTTGGCAGCAGCGACAGTGCGGGCATCCAAGTTACGCAAAAAACGGGCAAGGCGGAGTTGCTTGGTAGGCGCGATCGCATCCACCAGTGCTAATGAGAGTGCGTCCATTCCCCAGGCAGTTCGATCCGTTTTTGTGTCACCTGTAACTACAGGTAGAACCAGATTGCAGAAGTCGCCTAGAAGCTTTGCCCGATACTCGGTCGCTTCCCGAATCGCCTTTTCCTTGGGGCGATCGCCTGCTTGCCAGTTGTAGGGAGGTTCCCACTCCCGGATGGGGCGCAGACGATCCACCTGAGTGACGATGGCGATCGCGCTCAAGTCTGCCACTTCCGCCTTCATATCTTTGAGAAAGTCCACATCCATTTGCAGTGCCGGATCGAGGGCAGGAGTAACTAACAGCAGCAAATCTGCATTGGTGGCATAATCCAGCACCAGTTCCCGCAAATCCGCCCGGTTCACTTGTTCGTACCCCGGCGTATCCCAAAGCGTCAGGGTTTCCCCCAATTGGCTCTGCCAGTGGTAATTCTGAATTTTATCGGTGCTGGGCAACACATCCACGGCGGCTCGATCTGCTTGAAATAGCGTATTAATCAAGCTGCTTTTTCCAGATCCGGTTCGTCCCACTAGCAGAATATTGACAGGTTTTTGCTCAACCGCTTCGACGGGTTCTGTTTGAGCCAGGATGTCTCGGAGGGTTTGCGTCTTTGCCTTGGGTAGCGTCGGTGTGGAAACAGAAGATTCTGACTCTGGTAGTGTAGTCGTTCCTCCATAGAGAGCGATCGCTTGCCGAGATAAGTTCCGCAGAGCCGCTTCCCGAAGCATCTGGCTCAAATTCCCCAGCAATTCCTGATTTGCCTGGTTACTGGAACGCTGAGTAACTTGTTTTGCTACCGCCACCACCGGATTCAAGAACCATTGCGCCCAATTCCAGGCTTGCCAGAGTTTCCGAGCCGATGGTTCCAGCTTGCGGTAAACTCCGTATGCCTCGTATGCCTGCCCAATCGTGACCCGATCGAGGGCAGGAGATAACTTCTGTATCCAACCGTCCAGATCGTCCACCGTTCCCCGAATCAGTCCGTAAGCTTGGGTAACGTGAATGTTGAGCAGGGGATACTTTACTTCAGGATTGTAGACATGAGCGATCGCACTGACCAGATCCTGGCATCGCTGCCAAAAGGTTTGCCAGTCTTCCCAAATCGGGCGATCGCTCTGTGCTGCTTTCAGGATCTCTTGATAAGCGACTTCCGCTTGATTTACGGCATCATTTCCAGCTGGTAGCGCTACAGTATCGCCTGCCCCAGATTCTAGTTCGGCGCTAACCTCCGCCATGACAGATTCTATTTGCGCGATCGCGGGTCGAGTCCACTTCACCAGCAACCAACGCCAACCCACGAATACGAGGGTAAATACAGCCCAGATCCAATTAATCCGCCACTCGTGAATCTGCAACCCTGCCGATACCAGCAAGAAACTGACGATCGTTGCGATCGGCGTTGCCAATACAACCCACTGCCACACCTTTAATTGCACCATTGTTCCAAACCTGTCTCGATTCGACTGCTTATACCGTTATTGTCGTAATTTTGGCTACACCGAGTTGTACGAAGTTTAAAGCCTGACACCTCCAGAAGTTAATTTAACTGAGTTTTACATACGGAATAAACAATTTTTGATTGTAGATGTTTCATCAGCACAGATTTAGGGAACTCTAGAAATAGATAGCCTAATTTTTTTCGACCAGTAAATAAGTGGAGGATAGGTAGCCCCATGCTAAGAACCATTCAAGCTGACAATGAGATGACAACAAGAGCTAGCCAAATAGCTGGGATAATTCAGAAACGCCGTCCACTGGCTCAAGAAATTGCAACTGTAGAAACCAATCTCAAACAACTCTCTGCTGTCCTACGTCAATTTGAAAGGCAACGTGAAGAGTTACTTTATAAGGTAGACGAGCCTAGTACAATTGGAAGGCTTAGAGCAATTAACTGCTCATCAATACTTCAGGAAATTGAGTCTGAGTTAGCTGCACTTACCAAGTTAAGATCTCGCTTTTCTCGAAATACGCTTAATATTGGGGTTGTAGGGCGGGCCAGACAAGGCAAGAGTCGTCTGCTGCAAAGTTTAACGGGGCTATCGACTGCTGAAATCCCGGATGGGGACGATCAGCACTGCACAGGAGTTCGTAGCAATATTCATCACAATGCAGATGTAGAGACTTACGCCGAGGTATGGTTCCATACTGAATATTCTTTTTTGGATGAGGTAATTGCTCCCTATTACAAACAACTTAATCTCGGTTCTCGACCGCGCTCCATCCAAGAGTTTGCTGATTTTCCACTGCCAGAACTGCCTAGAGAGTTAGCTGAGAGGCCAGCTTTAGCCGCAGCTAAATACGATCATCTTTGCCGATATCATCAGAATTTTAACAAATATCGTAATACCCTGTTAGAAACCTCTCCACGTCGAATTCCACAACATGAAATTCGAGAATATGTTGCTCAAGATACAGTAGATAGACGCCGAATTTACTTCAACTACCTAGCAGTGCGAGAGGTCAAGATTGTTTGTCCGTTCCCCAATCTGGATATTGGGCAAATTGCTCTAGTTGATATGCCAGGTTTAGGGGATACTGGCATTGGCGATGCAGAGAGAATGATTAAGATTTTAGGGCAAGATATTGATGCAGTTTTGTTTGTTCGTATGCCGAAATCTACAGGTGATTTTTGGGCAAAAGAAGATGTTGAACTCTATGATATAGCTAACAGCGCTTTGACTGACTTGCCTATTAAAGAATGGTCTTTCATGGTACTCAACCACGTTCGCGGTAATTCTAGTACAGATGGAAATCGGAGGAATTGCGAAAGCCTAGCTGAAACCATTTTTGAAAAGCACGTTGACGTTCAAGACGTTGTGATTGCTGATTGCGCCAACTCTGAAGAGTCCCAGACGGAAATACTGGATCGAGTTTTAAATTATTTAACTCACAAAATTCAAATTCTCGATCGTCAATATGCTTCTGCTTGCCAAGATAGACTTATCCAACTTCATAGAGCTATTGCAGTTGAGCTAGGGAAAGCTAATGACGCTTGGCGTTTAGCTTCAAAAGATGATTGGTTCCCCAAGTTCCTCGGTCTTTTTGATGAAATCTGGCGGGATATAACCGGAGGACTTGAAGTATTAATTTCCTCACTAATTGTTAGTCGGGATATTGAAGATACAAAATTTAAGAAGGCAGTAGAAATTGCTATTCGAGATTGTCGCTCAGATACAGGTATTCCAAGCTTGGAAGATATAGAAAGAAGAGCAATGGAGGTTGGTGCATATAATATTGCATATAACCAATACTTGCATGAAGTACGTACTCACCTGTCAGAAAGATTTTTGTCTTTAGACAGTGCATTAAAGGAATCACTTGAAGAAACCAAATCAAAGATAGTTGAGGTGCTAATAAAGCAAGGTAAATTAGCAAAATTAACTGATGCAAGAGGTAGCGAATTTCTAAAAATTATAGCTGAACGTATACCAGAAAACTTAATAAGGCTAAGGCTTGGTTTTCAAACTATTGCAACTTTTGACATTTTATATCGTGGATTAATTCAACATCGAATTCGCAAACATCTAGATGTCTTGACTCCAAATAGAACTCCTTACCAGCTTGTTGGCAATTTACTTGATTACCACATTAATAGGCTGACGGGAAAAATAGATCCAGGTAGACCAAATGCCGAAAAGATTTTTAAGAATTTGCATAAAGCGCAATCAGAGGCATTAACTAACTGTGAGAAAGAACTTAAGACCCTCTTCAAAGAACCGAGTCAGGCAGGTTTTGCCATTGTGGAAGAGTTCGTCGATAGAGTGTTGCGTGCTAAAGGAGTACAGAATGAATGGCAAATCTTTTTACAAGAAGTTGCTTCCGAGGTTTGGGCTGACGAGTTTGGTTTAACAATGGCACGCACTCAACTTAAACGAGATTGGATGCACGCGGTAGAACAATTAGAACACGCCAATAAATCGGAAACATTGAACTTATTACGGTAAGCCACATATTAAGCCTTGGTTCAATGAATTATTAAGTGCGATCGCTAGCTCGCTGTGTAGGTTGGGTTGACGCAGGGAAACCAACCTCTCATCATTCGCTTTCAACATGACAGCACGCGAAAGAGGGGCGATCGCACTCCCAAAAACCAGGCAAGAATTTAATTAACTCCCGTCCAAATATTTGTACCCGGAAGCAAAGCGCGATCGCCAGCAAGAACGAATAGAGAGATCGCATCTTTAACACCACGCTGCACTGGAAGCCAGCGATCGCATAGCGTGCTGTAAGCATTCGCCATCTCATCGCCAGTCTTCATCCAGAGAAAAATAGTGTTGCTCAACTTGCAAAACTAACCCAAAGTTTTTTTAAGATTTCAAGTAGTGATTGCTATTCTGCATCTATCGCGGGGAATAATAGTATTAAGTAGATGACGCTATGTTTTTCTTTAGGCAATGAGGAATCAGTTTTAGTAGCAGCGATGAAACTTCGAGAAGCTAGGTCACTAAGGCTTGTGGATATGGAAATGACGATTGGACGATAGTGGTTAATAATTCAACCGTTGAGGGTGAGTGAAGATTTTACAGCTTCATTCTTTGCCTGCTGATTAAGCAGCTCGGTCACAGTTTCATCTGAAAGTTCAGGAGATTCCATAAGCGCGAAGCGTGGAAATTACTGAACTCTTGAACACCTTGTTAAGCAGTAATTATACGGAAGGTTTTGGGAGCAGCAAACTAGCTTCCTGAAACACTTTGCTCTTGAAAGCTAGATTTTACTTCAACTCTAACGCCCTGAATTGGAGCAGGAACAGCAACATGATTCAAACTACAGATACAGCTAAGTTTTCGACGACTGACCTAAATCGCTTTGCTGAAGAACTCAATCGAGATGGAATTTGTGTGATTCGGGGTCTGTTTGACAGAAGATTAATCGAAGAGTGGGGAGACGCTTTTAATGAATTATTCCAAAAGCGCCAAAATCAACCGGGTGGTCTGGCACCTCGCGAACAAGCCCGCTTCTATCTAACCTTCCCCTGGGTTGCTCCCTTTGCCAATGTAGATGTGTTTGCAAATCCAGTAATTTTGGGGATTCTCAATCGCGTATTCTACCAAGAATATAAGATGGTGCAATTGGGGGCTGATATTCCAGTACAGGGTTCGGATTACCAAGAAATTCACCGGGACTTTCGCCCACTTTTCTCAGATCAGATAGTAACGCCACTCTATGCGCTGGCGGTAAACTTTCCGCTGGTAGAAGTAACGGCGGACAATGGGCCGTTTCAAATGGCGCGGGGGACTCATGTCTTACCTCGTGAGGAAGGGTTAGTGAAGGTCGCTGCTGGGGAAATTCCGATGGAGTCCTTTTATATGCAGCCGGGTGATGTGATGATTCGCTCGCCCCTGGCGCTGCATCGAGGCTCACCGAACCGGACAAACACTCCCAGACCGATGGTTGTGATGGGCTATGTGATGCATTGGCTGCACACCGCGAAAGTAGACTTGACTGTGCAACGGGACTATTATGAAAGTCTGCCAGAGCAAGTAAGGGAATTACTGCGGTGCCACGTGGTAGAGCAGTTGCCAGAGAACAAAGTTGAAACCTACGTGAATTTCAAGTATTAGGACGCTAATGTCTCAATTTGAGCCGACGCCTGA
>NZ_JACJOQ010000652.1:0-11548 GCF_014695635.1 Coleofasciculus sp. FACHB-712
CCCAACAGGGAATTGTTTCTTTACTCAGCGTGCTGGAAGATGGCTCGACTGTGGAAGCTGGAATGGTGGGTAATGACGGAATGGTAGGTCTCCCCATAATTTTAGGAGGCAACAAAACGAGCAACCGAGCGTTGGTGCAGGTCGCAGGCAATGGCATAAGAATGAAGGCAGAGCAGCTCAGATCCGAGTTTAAGCGGGGAGGGGCACTGCAAAGCCTGCTGTTGCGCTATACGCAAGCACTGCTGACTCAGGTTTCTCAAGGAGTCGCCTGCAACCGCCTGCATACGATAGAAGAGCGACTTGCCCGGTGGCTGCTAACCGTTCAGGATCGCGTGGAATCAGACCAGTTTCCCCTCACTCAGGAATTTATCGCCCAGATGTTGGGCACACGCCGTTCTGGCGTCACGGTGGCGGCTGGCACCCTCAGCAAAGCGGGAACGATTCGCTACAGCCGTGGCAAAATCACCATTCTGAATCAAGGCGACTTGGAAGCGATCTCCTGCGAGTGTTATGGAATTATCAAAGCCGAGTTCGGTCGGTTGCTTGGCACGGAACACCGTTAGATGGCGTTGTACTAGATGGTGTTGCCCTAGATGCTGTTGCACAACTGCGGCTAGGATTAATGATTGGGCGAGCGTTGTATATAGGGTTTCTCTTTTGGATGCAATAGATTCGGAACCTCACCCCCAACCCCTCGACCTTCACGGAGAGGGGAGAATATTCAACCCTGGGTTCACGAATAGCTATCAAATTCATTCTTCAAGCGGGCGACGCTGGGTAAATGGCGGATAAATTCTTTTTAAATTGTTTGTTTTCTCGTATGTGCGAAAGCGGACAGACAGCGTTTGCGATCGCGTTTATTGTTTAAATAGTACCAAGTGTAACTTGAGCTGAAACTGTCATTCTGCGCGGTTTCCTAAGCGCTACTAAGGGGAGCCAAGCACAAAGCGCACAATCGTAGTACATGGTGAGATGCTACCGTCACCATCACAAGAGACAGTTACACATCATTAGATAGACAGCTTTGAAGCTCCGTCGTGTTGCCAAGTATGAAGGCGAAGATGGCAACTGACAAATGTGATAAGTCTCAGCAAAGCTGAGCTAAAAGGGGTTTTTGACCACAAAACATGACTAGATGCCGATAAATCTTGTAGGTTTCCCTAAATATGTGCGAAACCGGACAGACGTTACTGTTACTCGTGTTTATGCTTGAAATAGTCGAGTATTAAGTTCCTCTCGTGTCCCTTGTTGTCTCCTTTAATAGACGACTGAATTAGGGAGTTTCCATCTGTCAGGGTCAAAGGAAATAAGAGGTGTAAAATGAATAATTTAACAAGAATGCCTTTTACATATAATGATACGAACCAAGAAAAACTTTGGGGAAATGGTTGGAATAAACTAACTCCAAAGCAGAAAGAATTGGTTTCAGAAATTCTTAGGAATTTAAAACAAAGAAGCCTAGAAGCCTGGTAGTGCGACTCCCTGTTAAAAATAGGTAGATAATTATCTTTCAGAGTGCCTTGTCCTCAAGGTTGGTTGCTTGGATATTAAGGTAGGCTAAAGACCTCTTCATCCGTTGGAATATCTGTTACTGATTGCTCTACTTTGTGAGGATGAATCTAGAAGCATTCACCGCTAAAGTAATTACAGCGATCGCAATTTATCTAGATGATGCTAAATATCAAAAAAATAAACATCAAAATCCCGCCTTGCCCCGCAAGCGGGGCAAGGCGGGATCGATTTAGGACAATTCCTAAAAAATATACCTCTACTTGACAGGTCGCTACACTTTTACTTGTATAACGATAAATGATGCCAATATCACAATCAACTGCCTATACGACTCCGCCCCGGACTAAAGCAGCTTATGAGTTAGAAGCTTTGCTGGACTACATAAAGCGAAGTCGTGGTTTTGATTTCACCAGCTACAAGCGTCCTAGTTTGATGCGTCTGGTAATGAGCCGGATACAGAAAGTGGGGATCGACAGCTGTACAAAGTATATTGATTACCTAAAGGCGCATCCCCAAGAATTTACTCACCTATTTAACACACTTTTAGTCAATGTTACTTCTTTCTTCCGCGATCGCTCAGTTTGGGATTATTTGTCTCACGAGCTGATCCCTCAGATCGTTGCGAAGAAGGAACCAGACGAACCGATTCGAGTTTGGAGTGCTGCATGCGCTTCTGGAGAAGAAGCTTACTCGTTAGCAATCATCCTTGCGGAGATACTGGGAATCGAACAGTTCCAGGCGCGGGTCAAAATCTACGCCACAGATATCGATGAGGAAGCTCTTAAGCAAGCTCGTCAGGGAACTTATACGGCTAAGGAAGTTGCGGGGATTCCTCCCGCTTTGTTAGAGAAATACTTTGATAGCACTCCTAACAGCTACATTGTTCATAAGGAGTTGCGTTCTGCGCTACTGTTTAGTCGCCACAACTTGATTGAAGATGCGCCCATCTCCCGTCTCGATCTGCTGATGTGCCGCAATGCCCTGATGTATTTTAATCCCGAAGCCCAACGAAAAATCCAGTCCCGCTTTCACTTTGCGCTCCGGGATAGTGGCTTTCTCGTATTAGGTCATGCGGAGGGACTGCTCAACAGCCCTCAGACTTTCAGCACCGCAGATTTGAAGCGGCGTGTTTATACAAAGACGCCAAAGGTAAATGTGCATCTGAATGCATCTGAGGTGCAGGACTCCAAACGCGATCGCATCCGCCAAGGTGTCCAGACTAGCCAAGGTGTCCAGACTAAAGGTGTCCAGACTAAGGGAGAGGAGTTGCGATCGCTTACCCAGACAAGCCCTGAAAAGGCAGTGAAGCCTCTAGAAAAGCAACCCTCATACTTCCAGCAAGAGTTGCAGCAAGAGTTGCAGCAAGAGTTGCAGCAAGTGTTCCAGCCAGAGTTCCAGCAAGTGTTTCAGCCACAGGTAAAACCCAAGCAACCCTCGTCTACCCATCAAGCGTTAACAACCGAGCAGACACAACTCCTGGTGCTTCAAGAAGAGCTAAAAACCGTTCAACAAGAACGTCTGGATCTCAAAAAACAGTTGAACAGGACTCAAGAGGAACTCCAGTCCACCCACGAACAACTACAGACGATGAATCAGGAGTTGCAGTCTCTCAGTGAAGAACTGTACCAGCGCAACGAAGAACTCAATCAAGCCAAAGCTTTGTTAAAGAAGATGACTCAACCTAAATTTCATGGAGTCGCCTAGCGCGTTGTGTCCCTCTTATCGCAATTCTCGTTGGGATGCAGTGCAATTTAACCCCATCCCGGCCCCTTTCCACTTGTGGAGATCGAGTTGGGGGTATGGTTAGGAGTGTGTATTGCAACAAAGTGGCGCAAGTCTAAACAGAGGGATTTCTCGGTGACGCTGCAAGCCCACACGATAGCGCTATTCTTTGTGTAGGTAGTTTACACCTAGCCCATCGCTACTAAATCATGTTCGAGCGGCGCACTGCGATTTCTCTATCGAATATCCTGCTAATTGTCGTCACCAGTTTGTTGGGAGTGTTGCTATGGCAGCTGCGGAGTCTCCTAGTCATCCTCATGGTTGCCGTAGTCATCGCAGCAACGATTTCCCCCCTCATCGACAAGGCTGAACGCTTGCAGCTTCCCCGGTGGTTGGCGGTCATTGTTGTTTATGTAACGCTAATTTCTGGCATCGTTGGGGCGGGATTGATTATTGGCCCTACCGTAGCCGCGCAGATTCAACTGCTTGCCGTCAATTTGCCAATATACATTGAAAATCTTCGGGCACTCATTCAGAAAATTGTAATCAGTTACAACGACGAGCGACCCGATTTAGTCAACCAACTCCTTGATACCCAAGCGCTAACTAGGTGGGTGTTTAGTTCCAGTCAACAAGTCCTGCTGCGCTCTTACGACATCACCAAAGGAATTATTGGCGGCGTTTTTAGCTTAATTTTGGCTTTATTGATTTCCGGCTATATGGTGGCGGGTAGTCAAAACCTGGTTAAAGGTTTGGTGCAGCTATTCCCGTCGCCTTGGGATGAACGTCTGGAGGCTCAAGTGGCACCGATGAGCCAGCGGATGGGGAATTATATCCAAGGTCGAGTTGCGGTTTCAGGGATTTTAGGGGTAGCGATTACCCTTGGCTTAGGTTTTTTAGGGCTATCAGAGTTTGCACTCGGACTTGGCGTGATCGCTGGTTTCACCAATTTGATCCCCTTTGTGGGGCCAGTTTTGGGAGCCATTCCCGCTCTCATCGTGGCAGTTTCTCAAGGTGGGTGGACGTTCCTGTGGGTGCTGCTGTTGTTCGTGATTATCCAGAATGTGGAAACTTATGTCCTCGATCCGCTACTGGTAGGTTCTTCTGTGAAAGTCCATCCTTTGTATCAACTGCTGGGGGTGCTAGGAGGAACGCAGGTTTTAGGCATTCTTGGCGCGTTGATTGTTCCTCCTTGGGTGGCGGGTGCCGCTGTCCTGTTGGAAAATCTTTACTTAAAACCTAAATTGATAGCCGAAAATAAAGCGGGTGTTATCGTCGAAGCCTCACCTGATTCCACCGCTATTCCCCTCAAATCTTCAACAATGAAGTAGTCAATTCTGGGTCGTTTTTTTAACTTTGCTTACCTCTGCATTCTTTGCTGAACTCGGAACCTCACCCCCAACCCCTCTCCGTGAACGGAGAGGGGAGAATATTGAACCCCTCTGGGTGAAGGTCGAGGGGCGGGGGTGGGGTTAAACTTTACTGCCTCCAATAGAGAATTGCTATTCGCTGGATCTTGCATCCCTCTTAGGTTTCGTCTTATCAAACATAAAGTTTTACGACAGGTAGTTGATTTGATCGGTAAAAATTCCGTAGCATTTGTTACAGAAATGTTTTGAAAATAGCTTATCAGTGGAGGCTCTTAACTGCGACGGAGAGCAGTCAGCCAACTCTGAGTGCTGTTATCGCTATTGGAGGGGAAACAGATATGACATTGAATTATTGCGTACTTCCTTTGCTGTCTCGGACTAGAAGCTGGGCACCTCAAACCAATCGAACCCAGTCTCAGATGGATTATCAGGATTCGACTTGGGTACAGTTGCTAGAACTTCCCAACCCTTATAGCCACGATGAAGCGTTGCTACTTTGCCAGCAGTCTGAGGACGAATGGGTAGCATGGATTCCGGATCATGGTGAAGCGGTGCTGCATACAAGCCAGTTTATTAGAGTTCGTTAGAAGGATGCGAGTAGAGCGATCGCTACGCTTTATGCAACGCAACTCGATAAGCGATCGCATCACCTCCAACTCCTCTTGTTAAGGCACGAACCGCCCTAAAATGCCTTTCGCAATCTTTCTATCCCTCGGATTGGAAGAAAGCAAGCGCAACAACAATTGACGAAAAACCCAACGCCTCAGCAACGGCAAAAATAACAGCGACAGACGCTTAAAGCCTACTTGCAAGAACCATGCCATCGCCGCCGATGCTAACAGCGTCCATAAATTCAGGCGCTGTAAGTTAGAGATAACTGTCGCCGCCGTAGTTAGCAAAGAGAGCATCCAAGATAGGCCATTCAACCATAAGGCAATCTTGAGCTGTAGCTGATTGAGCAGTTGATCGATTAGCCAGTGGTGAGCAGTTGCGATCGCTAAACACCAAATAGAATCTTTAAGACAATCGTGGCGAATTTGGTGAATGATGTCTCCATCGAGAGCGATCGTACTCTGCATGACAAAGTTTTCCGCTACTGACTCACTACTCTCCGCTTGCTCGTAGTGAGTGCAAAAAATCAGCCCAGACTGTAAGCAGCTTCCCGCGTCTACTAGCGCATAAGAACGCAACTCTGCTAGCAAACGCCGGGAAATGGATAAGTTTTGTCCATTGGTTCTCGCTTGCAAAATTTGATCGAGGATGTTTTCATCTAAGTTGAATCTGATGAAATGAGACACTAACTGTCCCTTTGCGTCTTTGACTTCCTCGATTTGAATGCATGAATCTAAATTAAGAGGTTGCCTAAAGGAACCTGATAGATAATTTCCCACTCCTTCTCAGCTCATCTTTCCTATTTTTTTGGCCTATTTTTTTGGATCGGTTTTTTCAGGATTAATTGCGGTTTTTGAATAAATTTTTCATTGAGGAACTGCCTTGATTGACCAACGATTCTACTAAATTCACCATAAATTCTAATAACCCATGCCACTGTTTTTCACCCGCAGTAACACCCTGTCTGTGGATATCTAAAATGATATCTTTATGCTCGTGTTCAAAAAGTCTCTGATGATAGCGGTTGATAATATCTCCATCTAACTGAATGATTGATTGGGCATAAATCATATCGGTTGTTACTTCTTCAACCGGGTCTAATGCTTGCGATGCTTCGCTTTTTTGCAAAGACTTATTCCGATTATCCAGAGCTGCTTTCAGCTCATCAACTTTCCGCAAGCTCCGTAAAAATCTACTGTCATCGAGTAAGTTTTGAATCTTGTTAATCTCAACAGCCGGATTCGCAGAAGGACTCAGCGGGTTAGGCAGTTTTGTTTTTTGAATATCCAGTTCTGCTGTGGGATCGCTGAGAACTCGGACATATTCCCTGAGCTGTGAAGCATCCTGTTCTAAAAGTTTCTCCTCAAGGCAATATAGGCAATACTCTGTCTCGATTTGTTTACGCAGACTCAGATACCGAGACCATAGAGATGGATGGATTCCTGTTCTTTCCAAATAGGTTGTGGAAATTGGGTAAATATCTCGATACGCTTCCCAAGGAATAAACTTAGTCCCGCTAATATGATCCACGACCATTGTATTTACTTCGAGAGCCGTGATGTCGATTAGCACATCGGTCAGAGACTGCAAAAAGTTGTTAAAATTTTTCCGCAGGTTGGGATTAATCTCGTTGCTGTTGGTATCTGGTGTGTTGACCATCGTTGTATGAATCCAGTTTGGTTTTAATGATTATTTGGAGGGTGGTGGAGGCGATGGATTGTCAAATTCGTTTTCATCTTCTTCAAATTCATCAAACTCATCAAACGGCTTTGGCGGTGTTTGTGAAGGCGGTGTTTGTGAAAATAAAGCCTCTTCAATGTTGACGGGCGATCGCGTATCTGACATCGGTGGAGAAGGCTGGGAAGGCTCCACGGGAGTGTCTCCAAACAAAACCGCTATGGGATCTGAAATGCCGCTAGGATTGCTGCTGATATCGGGCGTCGTTGACGGCTCCTCATCTTCTTCCCAGCCATCGTCATTGTCATTCCAGTCCTCATCTTCAACAGGCGCAAACCTCGCTGAGAAGGGGTGTGTCGGTTCCTCCTCCACTTCCACTTCTTCCCACTCCTCCTCGGTTCCCCAGTTTACCGCCGAGCCGAATTCCGGCGTCCACCCTGGCTGAAACGGTGGTTCCTGGATGACGGCTTCTTCCGGCTCCTGGGCACTCACGGCTGGCTCTACAGAGGTTTCTGGGGTCACTGGGGGCAGGAAATCCGGGGGAAGCGCCGAGCCGAATTCCGGCGTCCACCCTGGCTGAAACGGTGGTTCCTGGATGACGGCTTCTTCCCGCTCCTGGGCACTCACGGCTGGCTCTACAGGGGTTTCTGGGGTCGCTGGGGGCAGGAAATCGGGTGTGACGGATGGTGTGGGTGCAATGGCAGGAACGGTGTCAATCTCCACGCGGGGGTCAAATGCGATCGCATCTGTTGGCGACCCCTCAACAAGCAAAACTTCAGGCTCAATTGTCACGATAGAAGCTGCGGTTTCGTCTGGCGGTAGGCGAGGATCAACTCTAGACTTGTCTGGAGGAATCGGGGCAGCTTTAGGATTCTGGTACCCGACTCTTACCAACATCCCAAATAACTTTTGCAAACTCTTGAGATTGTCGTTGATAATCACGCGGCTTTGCTGAACTTGCTCTAGATGGAATTGTCGCAGTTCGCTATAGGGGCCACTATTGAGAAAGCGATCGCCAATCTCGTTGGTGATGTCGCCCTCAACGATATTAATCCGGGTCTGCATCCGCGAACCTGGTTGAGGCTGTTCTTCGCTTGTCCTGTCATCTACGTCGGCAGAGCTAACCCAGGTGGTGATTTCTAACTCAATCGTCTCACTGAGTGCCGTAGAAAGTGCCTCAACAATTTTGCCAGCTTTGAGTTGTTGTTTGAATTTATCGCTTGCCGCCATAACCAAATTTCCAGCCAATTGTGAGTTGTCAATAGAAAGAGGACTGAGGACTGAGGACTGAGGACTGAGGACTGAGGACTGAGGACTGAGGACTGAGGACTGAGGTTTGAGGACTGAGGTTTGAGGACTGAGGACTGAGGTTTGAGGACTGAGGACTGAGGTTTAAAGTAACTAGGGTACAAGCCTTTTCAAACCGGAAATTAGAGGCGCAGTTTGTTTCAAGTTGATGTAGCCCCAAGGAATAAAGCGTCCTGATTTCAAGCCCCTATTTTTAAGTCTGGGGTATACTCAACACTCAAAACTCAGTCCTGAAGAGAAGCTTAACCTTTGACTTGCATTTATTTTGGCTCTCAAGTGTTCTGACTCTTAAGGATTATCTGAATCGATAGGAGGTAAAACTTGCTGTGGATTTGAACGCGATCGCGATCCTGGTATCTCAGACAGCGTGTTCGTTAAAACTGTAAACAGCTGTTGCAAGTTTGCCAGGTTTTCCTGAATAATTTCCCGACCTTCGTGAACTTGCTGGAGGTGAAATTCCCGCAGTTCGTTGTAGGGGCCGCTATTCAGAAATTCGCTGCCGACTTCATTTTCTATATCACCATCCACAATGTTGATGCGGGTTCGCATACAGTGACCGGGTAAAGGTTGACCGGATAAAGATTGGTCTGTCCTCACCCCAGGCGAGGCGTCTGAGTCAGCCGATGAAACCCAGGTGGTGATTTCTAACTCGATGGCTTCGCTGAGTGCCAAGGTGAGCGCCTCAAAAATTTTGCCAGCCTTGAGTTGTGCTTTAAACTCGTTACTTACTCCCATGAACAAAAGCCCTCCAAAAGCTTTGCCTTAGCCAATATTAGACACACAGATCCTTTGCCTCAATCAAAAATCTAGGAACCTTAACAAATTCCGGAGCAATTTAAGAAAAAGGCACAAATCAATTATCAGTTGTTATTTGCTAGTAGCAATGGACAACAAACTTCTTTCATTTTTTATCCTGCCAAAAGTCGGTGACATCATATCCCAGTTCACCGAACATCTGGCGAAGTAGTGGCAAGCTCAGACCAATGACATTCGTATGGCAACCTTCCAGTTTGTCTACAAATAGTCCCCCTCTGCCTTCCAAGGCAAAGCAGCCAGCACATTTGAGGGGTTCGCCAGTGGCGACGTAGGCTTCAATCTGGCGATCGCTAGCATCGGCAAAATAAACTTTTGTGATGCCGCAGCGTACCACGGTTTTGTCTTGCTGCTGGTCAATTAAAGCATGACCCGTATAGAGTTCGCCGATTTGGGAGCGCATTTTTTGCCAACGGGCGATCGCTTGTGCTGCATCTGCTGGTTTCCCATGAATTTCACCGTTAACCAGCAACACCGAATCGCATCCCAATATCAAACCATCTGGAAATTGACTCGCAACCGTTTCCGCTTTCCGCAACGCCAGAGTTTGCACCAATTCGGATGCAACGCTAGTTGAGACTTGGGATTCATCAAAATCACTAGGGCAAACCACCGGCTCGATTCCGGCACTTTGCAACAGGCGACGGCGGGCTGGAGAAGCGGAGGCTAAGACTAAAGTGGGAAGGGTCATCGTTCTGTTGTCAGTGGCGAGTTGCTAATTGTCAAAAGTTTTAAGTGTTGAGTTTTGAATTAAATAATTCTCTTTTCGCCTCAACTCTTATCACTCTCATCACTTTTATGAGCCATTAGCCATCAGCCGATCGCTATTAATAGACAGAAAATGAACTAACGACTTGCTCTAACAATGGCTTCAACTTTTCCCAGCGTTTTTCTGTGGTAGAAGCGTTGAAGGTGACAAGTTTACCGCGACTGACGGCGATAGAGGCAAGATTATGGCGTTGCTGATTGGGGAGTTTGACGGTGTATTCCAGTATGTAATAAGTCTTAGAGTTAGATTCCAGCTTTTCAGCGTTCACTAATTCTGCCTCGCGTCCCGATCCTGGGGGTGCGATCGCGCTTTTTGATAATTTGTATCCCACTTCCGTCGGTGTCCCCAGCTCAGCGAGGCTTTTCTCTGCCCCAACCGGGTTAATGACGACTGACACATTTTCAGAAGGCTCAATGATATCGTGGAACACTACATCGGCTCCACCTTTCACCTCGACTGGAAGCCAGCCGTTGGGATATAGGAACTGATAACCGTCGGTGCTATCTACATAGCTTTTTAAGCCACTGGTAGCACTGGCGACAGTGCAACTTTGCAAGCTTACGCTTAATACCACCAGTAGTAGTGCGGCAATCCGTTTTAGCATTTCCCTCTTTCCTTGCAATTTTGTCACTAAGCGCCATTTGTCTCATTTTCCCACTTCCGGGGAACTTCAGAGGAAACAACGCTACAGAGGAAATAACCTGGTTTGCCGTCTCAAATAGCCGCAATTCTCTATTGGATGCAGTCCCGAACCTCACCCCTAACCCCTCTCCGTGAACGGAGAGAGGAAATATTGAACCCCTCCCCGTGAACGGGGAGGGGCAGGGGTGGGGTTCCAAGTGCCTATCGCCCAAGATTTTTTGTCCGAATGCGTCGCCCCTACTCGCACGGATTATTCAGGCAATTTCACCATCTCTCGCACGTTACCGCACACGCCACCCACTCCCTGGCTAAACTGACGATCTTGCTGATGGACGATCGTTGGCATCCCATATTTCGGTGCCATGACAATCACCCCAAAACGGTCAACCTTCAGATGGGGAATGCATTGCAGGCGGTAGCGTTGTAAAAGCATTGCCAGCACGATTTTGATTTCCATCATGGCAAAGGCTGCACCGATGCACATCCGAGGCCCAGCACTGAAGGGATTGTATTCAAAAATAGTGGGTTCAAATCCTTCCCAACGGTGCGGATTAAAAACCGCCGGTTCTGGATAAAGTTCGGGCATCTGGTGAGTCTGGTAAATACTGACAAATACCTCCGTTCCCGAAGGCAAGGCATAACCACCGAGTTCAGTCGGTTGCGCGGTGACGCGCCCATTCCAGGGGACTGGCGGCAATACACGCATACTCTCTTTGATAACTCGCTCTAATAACGGCAACTGTTGCAATTGCTCGACTGTCGGCGCTTCACCATGCAGCACGCTTTCGAGTTCGTCGAGGAGATCGGCAAAAATTTGCGGATGTTGCGAGAGGAGGAACAGCGTCCAGGTAAGTGCATTGGAACTGGTTTCGTGTCCGGCTAAAAAGAAGACGCCAGTATGTCCCAGCAATTCATCATCGCTCAGAGCGAGGCCAGTTTCGGCGTCACGAGCTTGGATCAGCATCGACAGCACATCTCCATCGTCAGTGTCCTTTGCCCTTTTAGTTGCAATCAGCGATCGCATCTCGTCGTCAAGTTGGGCGATTAGATTCAGAAAGCGATGGTAGGGCAATCCTGGTAAGTCCACAGGGAATAGTGCCATCATGGGCGTTCCCAGCAAACC
>NZ_JACJOQ010000653.1:0-1947 GCF_014695635.1 Coleofasciculus sp. FACHB-712
AAGGGTTCTGAATATGCAGATGAGCCAATCCAAGTTGCCGTTCCTCCTCAGCCATCTGTCCCGAACGCGATTCAAGCAACGATCGATAAGCTGAAGAATAGCTTCTCTGGGCTCTTGAAACGGGGTTAATTTGTTGTTTAGTGCAAGGATGCGATCGCTCGGTTGGTATGCGCGTAAGCGCTACTCGCATATATGCGAGTAGCGGCTGTTTGCATAGTAGGGAAGAAAACGCGCTCGCATCCAACTCACGTTTGCTAGTGCCAGCCGTGAGGGAGCGAAACTCTAAAAGGGATGAAAAAGCATTATTAAGGATGGCGATCGCTCTGACTCAAAAAATCTCACCCTGAGGGACAATCGAATAAGTTTAAGGTAATACTGTTCGGGTAAGAGAAATTGAGTAGGAATTGTACGTGTGTAGAGACGCTTTACGGAAAGTAGCTCTATCGAGATTGCCGCTCTTGCAACTCATCTTAGCCAGGAATCGTATTGAAGTTCAAGGTTCCAATCAGCGCTGTGGAGAGGAAGAACACAATTGAATTTTAATCCTGAGCTTTGTCGTAACGAGAGTGAAGTTGAAAGCAAACTCATCGTTCAATATTTGCTGCCACAGCTAGGATACACTCCTGATACCTGGCATCAAGAGATTGCTGTTGGTAGCATTCGATTAGACTTCTTGACATTTGCAGCGCAAGTCATTCCATTTGTATTAGATGACAACTCGCCATTAAGTGTTGTCATGGAAGCAAAGCATCCCAATCAAAACTTAAATAGACATACTAGCAGGCTCAAGCGCTACTTAACGAGTTTAAACGTAGAATACGGATTGCTCACTAATGGAAAAGAAGTCAGAATTTACCGAAAAATTCAAGATAACATTCAGCTAGTTTTTCACTGTCAGGGCAGAGAAATTAACTTAAGAATAGACGATATTAAAACTCTTATTGGTAGAGACAGTTTAAAGGAAAAACCTCCTGAATATCTAAACGGAACCAAAAATATCCAGCCCGATACAATTAATAGCGAAATTACTTCCCCTCAAAAATTACAAGAAAAACTTTCGATTGAAACAACAAATTTACAAGCTGATTCAACCAATTTTCAACCTCAGTCCACTGCAAATTTAGAAGAAAGGCAACCTACTGTGAAAATAATTGCGGTTTATCACAACAAAGGTGGCGTAGGGAAAACAACAACCGTAGTCAACCTAGCTGCTGCTATCAGAAAGAAAGGAAAAAAAGTCCTTATTGTTGACTTAGATAGTCAAGCTAACACTACCTTTGCCGCAGGATTAGCAAAGTTTAATGATGAAGAACTGGACGAGCTAAAAGATTGCAATGTTCGTCATTTGTTGCAGTCAGAAGATTTTTATCCTATCAACGAAGTTGCTAAAAAATCTCAATATACTAACCCTGAAATTGATGTATTGCCTTCTCACATCAGTTTAATGCAATACGAAACTGACCTAAATCAACAGGATTCCAGTAAGGTAATGCTCCTGCAAAAACTGAAAGCAGTAGAAGCTCAATATGATGTTGTAATTATCGATACACCACCATCATTAAACCTTTATGCGAGAATTGCCTTAATTACATCTGACTATCTAATTATTCCTTCGGATCTAAAACCGTTTGCTAATCAAGGATTATTAAATGTAAAAGAATTTGTTAAAAAGAATAATGAATTTAGGAAATTTTTTAATAAGCCACCTATAGAAATCTTAGGTGTTCTTCCTTGTAAAATATCTACCAATTCCAGATTTGTGCAATATACCTTACCAAGACGCTTAGAGGTTATTCCCAAACGCTACGGGTTAAACGTAATGGAAAGCGTTATATATGAAAGAGAGGAGCTGGCAAAGTGTACCGAAAAAGTTCAGATTGTAGGTAACATGGAAATACCAGATCCAATCTCGGTGCTTGATTTCAAGCCGGATTCTACCTCCGCTCA
>NZ_JACJOQ010000654.1:0-4740 GCF_014695635.1 Coleofasciculus sp. FACHB-712
ACCCTTGTCAGAGCATGAAACCAATAAACTGTTTATCAGCAACTTTATTGAAATTATTTTAGAAGAACTAGATATTGATTTTTATCCTCTTGGTTCTACTACTTTTAAAAACCCGGATATGCTGAAAGGGATAGAACCCGATAACTGTTTTTATATTCAAAATGAAGCAGCAGTAAGAGGAAAAGAAAGATTAGATTTATCCATCGACCCACCTCCAGATTTAGCCTTAGAGATAGATATAACTTCTCGCACTCATCCAAGTATTTATGAGGCTTTAGGAGTGCCTGAGCTTTGGCGATTTGAAAAAGGCAAGTTACAAATTAATGTATTACGAGACGGTAAGTATATCGAGTCAGATTTTAGTCTGATTTTTCCTAATTTACCACTGGCTCATGTAATTCCCCAATATTTAAGTCAGGTAAAAGCTATTGGTAGGAATAATACAATGAGAGCTTTTAGAACTTGGATAAGAGAACAAATTACAGTATCGTAAAACTTTAAGGTTCAACTTCGCGCAAATCGCTAACTTTTAAGATAAAGGTCGCATGATTCTGCTGGAATAAATTCCCCAAATTGAAGATATTTTGGGTATGTCTACAGATGTGGGACGGTAGTTTTAGGTGTCAATACTTCTCGGTTCACCTCTCCCCAACCCCTCCCCTGGCAGGGGAGGGGCTATAAATTCCCTCCTTTACTTACTAGGGAAGGGGGCTTGGGGGGTTAGGTTTGTCTTATCTGAGAAGTGTTTTTAGGTGTGGTTGGAATCGCTAAGACCTAAAAAGCTCTAAGAATAAGAAAAAAGCTCTTTCCTTAGCGCTTATATGCCCTTGGCGGTTTTTTTATGGTGCTAGAGCACCAGAGCAGTAGTTATAATGTGGTGATAAATCTGTCTACCTATCAGCGCTGTGGATCTAAGTAAGCTACCAAAACCATTACTCTATGCTTCCATTGCTATTTTTTTACTGGCTGTAGGTTACGGAGCAGCAACGCACATTCCAGGACTTAATGGCTCGAATGAGCAAATTGCTGGAAATCCTGCTTCAAAAACACCAGATTCAAAAAGTGTCAAAATACTCGTTTTGGATGAAGACTCTCAACAGCCTGTAGTTGGCGCAAAAGTCATAATGGAATCTGAAGGCGGGGCAGACTCAGATACAACTGATAATTTAGGTTTTTTTAGAGTTCAAATACCAAATACAGAATACGTGAGGGTTCGCTTGAGTAAAGATGGTTGCGCTCCTTTCAATCAAAACCTAAATCTGCTAAGCAACCCAGATAGACCTAAACAAATTATGTTGAAATGCTCTAAGTCTAATACATCTAAGCCTACTAAATAAATTGTATAGTGTGCCAATGTCATCTCTACGCCAGCATTTCCAGCGTATAAAAGAACTAGTTGACTGGAGTTGGACGCTAGCGTTGCTGTGTCTGTTTGGTTACATAACTCTGGGACAGTTAGCTCAGCTATATTGGGCAATGGTGGTTTTAGGAGGTGTAGCGGGTAGTTTTGGTCTTTTCTATGAATTTTCGTGTCAGAAATTAGCAGAACTAGATTCTCTCGATACTTACGAACTTCAGAAAGCTACCGCTTCAGCTTATCAGGCTGAAATCCTGCTCAATCAATTTACTAAAAGAAACCCAAGAGTTACCTCCCAATCTATTAATTTTGTCCAAGCAAGACAACAAGTAAATAAAGTAAGAGCAATATCTTCTACTACATTCCAACAAAAGATAAACAATCAAAGACAGGCAGCTCAGCAAAAGCAAGCACAACCATCTCAGCAAAAACCAGCACCTCCGAAACAAACACCTGAGCAAGGGGCTGTACAATCCAAAAGACAGTACCCAGTAAGTAAACTACCAACAAAAGTAACTAAGTCAAGGCTCACGCAAGCAGAGTATAGTCGCATTTCTAATCAAAGTGATTATGTACCTGTTCGAGGTCACTTTAGAAGAAATGGGGCTTGGGTGGAGCCACATTACAGGCGAAAGCCACGAAGATAGAATTGATTTAAAATACACCAGCTTACTCTGACCGAGCTGGGCGGAAGATATGAAAGTGCGATCGCATCCTCCGTTTAACCTCCACAAACCTAACCCCCCAACCCCCTTCCCTACAAGGGAAGGAGAAAAACCCGGCTCCCCTCTCCGCTTCGGAGAGGGGTTGGGGGAGAGGTCAAGCATAATGAAAGATACTAATATATCTTCATACTTAGTCGATGAATAACCCAACACCCCAGCATCCTTCATCACCGAGAAAAGAGGGAACTCGCAATATTGTTATTGGACAAAATGTAGCCTCAGCTAAAGTGGAACGTGCCAAAGAACTTCGCAAACAAATGACAGCGGAAGAAAAAATTCTTTGGCAATATCTTCGCGCTAATCGGTTAAATGGTTTCCACTTCCGCCGCCAGCAGATTATTAATGGATTTATTGTAGATTTCTACTGTCACGCTGTCGGATTGGTCGTAGAAGTAGATGGAGAAATTCACGAACTACAAGCTGAATACGATGCAGAACGCGACAAAATTTTGTCAGCCAGAGGATTGCGTTTATTACGAATTAAGAATGAAGAAGTAAGACAGAATGTTGATAAAGTTTTGATGCGTATTTCTACTTGTTGCAAAAACAGCTAGCCTCCTAGACCCCTTCCCTTACATTTTTCTGTCTTTGTATAAAACCCCTAGCCCCTTCCCTTATAGAGAATAGGCTAGGGGTTCGCTCTTGTATTTGATTCAAGTGAGAACCACGATATCCTTTGATTTTGCGATGTTAGGTTTCCGCGTCGTCGAAACGGATGATGTCATCTTCTCCAAGGTATTCTCCATTTTGGACTTCAATCATCACGAGAGGAATACACCCTGGATTTTCAACCCGGTGAGCTGTAGACATCGGCACGTAGGTTGACTGTTTTTGAATTAAGGTTGTCTCTTTACCATCACAAATCACTTTGGCGGTGCCAGATACAACGATCCAGTGTTCGCTTCGGTGATAGTGCATTTGGGTACTAATGTGATGACCTGGGTTGAGTTCAATGCGATTAATCCGGTAGCGTTGCCCTTCTTCTAAAACAGTGACTGTGCCCCAAGGTCGTATCCGCATTGTGTCACTATCTTCAGGTAAGGGCAGAATCGAAGCCTGCCCCTCATTTTGGTTGCTATTCATCCCTGCTTGTCTCCGAAGATTCGCATCTCAATTTTGCCGCATTTTTGAAAGTTCCTCTGCACTAATTATCGGTGGGACAATATATCGAGGGTGCTAGTAGCTGGTAGCGGCATCCGAAGCGTGCAAGCAGGCATCCTGCGGTTCCGATGAGATTTCTACGGCTTCTCTCCGCTTGTTTTTGCCACAATTGATTTAGTTGCAGCAGCTTACAAACATGGCACAAACACAACAAAGCACGATGGAAACTGCCCAGCGTGCATTTGGGCACTTCACTCAGGGGATGGGAACCGGCAAGTGGGAACCGTTTTTGGAAATGCTTGCGGATGACTTTAGCTTCTGGTTTCCAGTGGGGCAATATCAGGGGGAAAATGTCGGTAAAGCACGGGCAGCTGCTTTCTTTGAGTATGCGTCTGAAGCTTTCAACAATGAGCTGGTGGTGACGCTAGATGGCGTCACCAGTAACGAGACGACCGTTGTGTTCGAGATTCGCTCTCAAGGGCATCTGCGGGGGAAGCCTTATCAGAACCGAGGGGCAATCTCTTTCGATGTTCGCGGCGACAAGATTTGTCGTTACCGCGAGTATCTTTCGGTTGTGGTTCAGCCCAAAGTAGAATCGCACCCAGAACAGTCTCCGTCGCAGGGCTAGTTGTGTGATTTATATCACTCAGCAATTAGCTGCTCATCACCTTTACTTAAACCCGCGATCGCATGATTATCTAAGGTATCGTCACATTTTTTACAGGGGTTAATCACTCAGTAAGACGGGCAAAAGCGTGATATTAGAAATATCGAGTTAATGTCCGTAAGATGCCTGTTCAAATCTGCCCTCTCGACTCTGCGATCGCTGAACTATTTGCTCAAGCTACCTACACTGGTAGCATTACCCTGGCTGACCGATATGGGCTGATGGCTGCACTGTTGCAAGATGCAATCAGCGAAGAAGACAAGCGAGCAATTGATCGGCTACTTTACGCTGTCCGCAAGAACCGGCTGAAAGTTGTAGATGAAATTTCTGCCCTAATATAAATAGTGCCGCTGATTAAAGTTTTCTATTACTTTATTGTTAAATTTTTTAGTGTTTTGCTGTGCTTTGATTCTACAAATATACAACATTGAATACTTAGAGCAACCATCAAATTTTACCAGAATTTTTTATGACCTAAAAATAAATACTATAAAAATAATAATTTGATATTTATCCTATAGATATCCTGCTAATTAAATCCATAGTAATCCTATTGGATTTGCGAGATGCTACCCTTCATATCCCCAGCTTCTCTAAGAAGTTGAGGTCTCATAATTCACGAATTATTTAGGACGGCTATAGCCGTTATCGTACTCTAGTTTGTGCTTTTCATCTACCAATCAAAATAATTACTAAGTATTATTAATATAAATTCCTGGCATTAAGATGTGAATACGCTGCCATAATTCATCTACTCACAGACTTTTACCTTTCAAGAACTGCCGCTAAATTTTAATCACTTTGAGGTTTTAATTCCCAATTAAGAAGCCGGGGAATCTGCGACAAGTGTACGCCGTAATTAAAAATCCAAAGGACAATTTCCAGCACTA
>NZ_JACJOQ010000655.1:0-1862 GCF_014695635.1 Coleofasciculus sp. FACHB-712
ACAATGTCAGAAACAGGGATAGGAATTTCTGGCACCAACACATGAGGAGGGATTGGTTGTTTGGCAATATGACAGTGAACTAATTCCATCGCGTCGGTTGTTTCAAATGGCAGCTTCCCCACGAGCATTTCATAAAGAGTTACACCTAAAGAATAAAAGTCAGTACGGTAGTCAATAGAACGATTCATCCGACCCGTTTGCTCTGGTGACATATAGGCAAGCGTGCCTTCGATCAAATTGGGACTGCTGATTGTTTGGTTCTCTAGGGATAGACGGGATGCAATGCTAAAATCAATAATGTTAACTTCTTCCGTTTCTTGATTGAAAATGATATTGTGTGGCTTAATATCTTTATGAAGAATATTGTGAGAATGAAGTTCTCCAAGAATTTCCGAAATCTGAACTGCTATCTTAAGAACAATTTTAAAATTTATAGGTTTGTCGGCAATAACTTTATTAAGTGATTCTCCACCAGAATCTTCTAAAACTAGCGCAAATCCATTCTTATGATTCTCAAGCCCTAGGGTTTTCACAACTCCCTTAGCATTTAAAGCTTTAATAATTTCATATTCATTTTTTATCCTGGCAATATCTTTCGGACTTGGATAATTATTTTTAATTAATTTGAATACAAGCGATTTTTTATCCTGATGCCTTTTTCCTTGATAAACAACAGTTCTTGTACCTTCGTAGATTTTATTTGTAATTTCGTATCCTGATATTATGACCATCACTTTTACCCTTCTTGTTTAAAAAGTCAAAGAAATCTAAAATTTCTACTAATTCATTCTTTTAATGCTACAGCTACGCTCGCGATCGCCTAGCGGCGCGGATGTGATCTTCGGATGCCGCGAGGATTGGGCTGTGCCTCAATCGCCGTACTTACGAGCCGCTGCTCTAGAGAGCGCCGTTGCAGACACACAGTGAAATGGTATTTGTAAAACTGCTTTTAAACAAAAAAATACCTCATCCTTAATCTTATATAACAAAAATCTACCCCAAGATAGATACAGACGCGAAATATCGCGTCTGTATACGAAGTTACTACCTTAAAAGATTTTCCGATACACAGTAATGCGTATCCAGGGCTTCACTCAACAGGCAGATCGCGGAGTTGGCTCAAAATGGGGATATACCTCGGTTTCAAATAGGTCTTGGATTTCTTGAGACTTTTGCTTCACTAAGTTTTTGTAATCCTGACGCACAGGGATGTTGTACGTGGCTGTGCGGGGGGCAATTTTTTCCAACCACGCGGTGTGAATCGTCAAGCTAAACTTCAATGAAGGATGGCTCAATCTACATCGGGGACCATGCTCCAGATTTTGAGCATCGAAAATCCAAATTTCGTTGCCGTCTGGCGTGAAAACGGTGCAAACAATGTAACCGTCGGTTGAACTATCTTCTGAACTCTCTTCGCTGTTGCGGCGTGGCATAAACTGCGGCGAACTGACAATATAGCCAGCAGGGAACTGATAGCGATCGCCAATCTTCAGCGACTCCTTCGACGACGTGTTTAACCGGAACAAAGAAGCGGGTATACCAGCCTCTGCAAGGCGAAGCATCTCCGTCCGCGGTACTACCCGGTACTTATAGTCTTTGTAAAGGTCGAAGACGAACTGCGTCAGCAACTGCTTCCATAGCCCAAAAGAGATCCAGTAAAGATTATCCAGATGTTTCGGAGGCTTGCCTGACGGCAAGAGACTACGGTAAGCATACAGTCCTACGCCCCAGGTACACTCAGCATCCGAGATTACCTTCGACTCCAAAATTTGACCGCTTTCTCCATCAATTACATAGCGTCCCATCCGGCTGATGTCCATCTCATCGTGTTGCATCCCACACAGGCGAGACGGGACAGAAAT
>NZ_JACJOQ010000656.1:0-4581 GCF_014695635.1 Coleofasciculus sp. FACHB-712
AACCTTCTGTCTTTGTCGAAGATGTAGAGACAGCGAATCCGGAAGTCGTTAATAAAGCTTTCGAGCAAAAAGAATTTGGACATCGAGCATTAGTTCACGCTCACCTGTGCAAAGATAATTTGTTGTGGGGAATTCTGCAACCTTGTGTCTTTGGTCAGCCTAGAGTATGGACGCCGGAAGACCGCTCTATTATGACCACAGTTACAGAGAAATTAACACCCCTTGCTGTTGCCTATATATTGGCAGCGAAGTCTTCCATACCTGCGAAGGGATAAATTCTCTAGCTACTAACACCGAAATGTAGAGACAAGGGTTATCGCGTCTCTACTAAATATTGCTTGTTTCCATAGCTGAATAGAAATGAACCTGAATATAGGGAGGGGTGTAGAATTATACGCCCCTACTCTTTACCTAGGTTCTTTACCTCGGTATATAATTGCCAAAATTGTTACACTTGCACAACTAATAAAACTAATCAAGTTTCCATACATCAAAACCAAATCGTTTCGATAATACCCATATAGAACTCCATTAAGCTGAATAAAATTAAAACCGAGAAAAGTAATTAAAGACAAATTTTTAGAACTCTTCGTTTGAACAATCCTTAAGGCTTGTGGAATAAATAAGCTGGCGTTAAACACCATACCCAACCCAAAAAACAAGGTGACAATATCTTTCATATAGATACAAACTAAAGGTGATAAAAAAATGCAAATTAAAAGTTTTTAAGATAATCTAGAAATACCAAATTACCAAACCGCTCCGTTACTCATTTTCTACTTGTTGTCTCTGCCATTGCTTCAAAACTTCAAAAGCATTAAAGCCTCTATATTGCAAGTAATTTAATAGCTTGGCTTTGGTTTTTTGGTCGATAATTTGAAAATCATCAATTTTATACTTTCGCATGATCTTTGTTTTTAAACCATCCAGATCGTCTGTTTCCTCACTTCCCTCTGCTTCGATTTGTTCGTTCCAAACTTGCTCGAATACCTCGGAGGAAATCCCTTTTTCCATACATTTGCGCCTTACCATAGATTTCCCATATTTGCCTTGAGAGTAGGCAATCAAGTTGGCGACTAAGCGCGTGTCGGATTGATAGTCTCTCTCTTGCAAATAATTGATAGCCTCGGAGATTTCGTTTGGCTCAAACCCCTTTAATTGTCCTTTCTTTAAAAGTTCGTAAGCACTGTAATCTCGGCGGGAGATCAGGCGAAAAAAATAGTCAGTGCAACTCATTTATCAAACAGTTATTATGTTTATTGATTTTAACACATACAAAAGTTTAATTGTTGTATGGCAGTCTAGAATAATGTATGTTAAAAATATATTTTTAGGCACAAATACCCAAAAAATAATTATTTAAAGAATGAAATAAATTGTTAAGATTTGCTTTAAAATAATCAATGAGAATCGCAAAAAGCCAGCTTTTATACTCAATTCGATTCAACCGGCTTCGAGAAAATTATTCCTTGGATAAATTGCTGCATTTGTTCATAATGTGTGCCTTTCCAATAAACATGAGCGCATTCACGACAGCGGCTAAATTCATCAATAGATTGTTGTATATTGGGTGGCACTTGGTCAAGAATCGATTCCTTATCCACAGGTTCTAATAAACCATTGCAACGCAAACATCGTTGCAATGGTTTGACGAATTCAATTAGAGCAAAGCGTCCCATTATCTCGCCCACCTGTCGCTCTGGATTAGTTTCTCTGACATAATATCCATGTGTTACCAAACTACGCATCAATAGACCCTTATCGCGAGTCAAGAGAATTCGTTCTTCAGATGCCGAAATTTGGGCTAACTCTAGATCGTCATAGTCATTTCGATACAGGGTATCAAAACCCAACATTCGTAAAGATGTTGCTAGTTTCCCTAAATGAATATCGAGAACGAAACGAGGAAATTCTAGCGGTTGAGGACGAACGAGAGAGACGCTAGATGTGTTTTCAGTCGCCGCAGAAATTGGATAAACATGGATGCGATCGCTATCAGTCACAATATAGGAAAAATCGACGGGTTTGCCGTTGACTTCGATATAATCCACTTCCGGATGAGGGACGCCAAAAGATTCGATCGTGTCCTTAATTGAGGCTCGTTCCTCAAAAACATGAGTAATGGTTACGCCCCTCTTTTTCCGTGGCAAGAAATCATTCAATTCTGCGTAAAAATTAAAATCTGCTTTAGCCATATTGAGAAATTAATACACCGTAGTTCAGAACCCCACCTCAACTCTCGTAAATAAAATTTATTCCTTGTCTTCCTCCACTTGCGAGGGAATAGAGGGGGTACGGGGAAGCCGAAATCCTGAAATTCTACTTCCCCATGAAAAAAAGTTTTTCTTTACCTTTCCCCTGCCTGCGGGGGGATAGTTGTAGGTCTTTGCAAATTTTCACAAGTGAGATGCTTGCGATCGCTAGTTGCCCTCTTGTGGCAACTCAATTAATTGTAGTATATTTGTAGTATATTTAAGTAAGTGGTCGAGTTCTTGAAGCCACTGGGGAATTCATCAAAGTAATCAGAGCGTTCCTAAACATCTGCGGGGATACGCTCCAGCTTTGTAATGCAAGGAGTCAAATTATGGATGCAACTCAACCAGCCATCTTGAATATTATTGTGCATCTGCGCTCTTGTAATGAGCCATTTCTCCTTCGTTATAACGGGCAACCCCCACGCTGGAGCGATGAATCTCTGCATCGGGAAGCTTACGAACAAAATCCAGAATTGTATGCGCTTTTAGCTCTCATCACCCATGTTACAAAGGGGCAGCGCCTGCGGATTTTGTTTCAGTTGCTGCAACGCTCTCGTGTGGGGATGTCGAAAGAAGTACGTCAAACAAGCGATCGCGTCATTAATTTCTTGTTGGCAATTTTGCACCCCGACCAAGTTTTGACCGTCTTTTTAGCACTGCGACGGGTACGAGCGAATCACAAACATACCGCGAGGGCGATTCTCCAGTACATCCTCAATCATCCCCAATTTGAGGATATGGCTTTGCGCCGTCGTCCTGCGGTTGTGGATGCGATTGAACACGCGCTGGGGAAGAATGTGGCGCGGGGTTCTGTGAAAAAGCTGTCGGATGCAACGGTTGATAAAAGCGATTTGCGCCGCTATCTGTTGCGTTATGCCCATCATCCAGAGTCGGTGAAAGCAATTCTACCTTTTCTGTATCATTCTCCTCTGGGAACAGGTTTAATGCCTGCGGAAGGCGAAGTTAAATATACTCTCGTTCATCAACAATATCGTCAATTTGAGGTACAAACAGAGCGTCCCAAGACAGTAACGGCAACCAATCGCGGTGATATTTCCGCAACCTTGGTGCATTTGTATCGGGGTGGAAAATCGCCGGAATTAATGTCAGCTTTGCAGCATTATGTCGAACAAGCTGTGGTAAACCTGCCGAAATTTTCAGGTCAAGTGGCATTGGTATTGGATGCGTCTGCTTCGACAAGAAGTTATGGCGATCGCGAATACTGTTCTCTAGCGCAGTCAATCGCCCTGAAATTGGTACTCGAAAAATGCTGCGCGAACCTCAAAGTCCATACCCTTGGGGGAGTTGGCGAATTACCCATGCCAGAAGGTTACACCGACTTAGCAGGTACTTTACTGGACGCTTTAGAAGACTCACCCGATTTAGTCGCCATTGTCTCTGATGGTTATGAAAATATGTATCCGGGAGACTTGGAAAGAGTCGTCGCCACCTTGCCGCAATTGGGTATTCATACCCCAATTATCTTCTGTCATAGCAAGTTTACGGCGCTGGATGACTTGGAATTGAGACGACCTGCGGCTAATCTCCTCCAAAGAGAATTCTGGCATCAAGACGATTTTGAAGACTTACTAAATTCGCTATTTGCGATTGCGCTACCGCGCAGCCTTCGGATCGCGGGTGCAAAGCAAACCGAAACTTCTTTGCAGGAATTCCTCCGCCAAAAACTCACATTCCAAGAAAAGGAGTTAGCCACATGGACTACCAGCCATTAGAGTTATTAATTCCCGACAAAGTCGATCTCTCTCCTTATCATTTTGGAATTCCTCAACAGTCTGGAGCCTTGACTGTAGTCCCTATCTTCAGCCCAGATTGTCTGGGTCAATTTACCAGTCCCCTGTCTGGGTTGAAACTCAGTCGAGTTCACGGCTATGGAAATGTAGAACTCCATAATCCATCAACGGGCGTGGCAATCGTTCCCTTGCACATGGGTTATATCCAAGACCAAGCCCAAAATCATGCTTTGTGTCGGTCAGCATTTATTGCTGCGGGACAGAAACTCATGTTTAAAGATGCCTGCTGTGTGCAATCCGGTCAAGGCGGTTATTTGGAAGGTCGAGAACAATGGTTCTTCATTCTCCCCCTGCAACTGCGCTTTCAAGCATTGAAACTCCGGGGTCAGGAAGACTACAGCAAACTCTGGAAAGAAATTGAGCGTCTAAATCAGCGATTTGATTTACCTCAACGCGGTCACTTAGAGCAAATTCTCAGTAAAAAACGCACCTTTCTGACGCAATATCAAAGCCGATTTGAATTGCTTCCCCAGCAAACCGGGGCGTTGTTCTTGATTCGGAATCAGTTAGTTGGC
>NZ_JACJOQ010000657.1:0-4038 GCF_014695635.1 Coleofasciculus sp. FACHB-712
CCGCAGAGTTGGTAAAGAGTTGATCTGACGCGCTGCTGATGGCGCTGGTAGAGTTGCCGAAAGCTCTGCTTGTTGCCTTCTTGACACCGTTTTACCAGGTAAGCATCGGTGTCGAGATCGGGTTTTTCTTTGGGTTGATCGCCCATTAGCGCATTGATTGGTACAGCTGGCACCGATTGGCTCTCTCTTACCACTGTTGGATTTCTAATGCTTTAGACTGGGCATCTGGGGAAAAGGTTCAAAGGCAAGCAGCGCATCTATCGAGGGAATAAACCTCTTGCAAAAGGAAATCATATTGATCAAGCCAATTCACTTCGCTATATCGATTACAGTAAACTCACTTGGTAAGCCCACTTGATCAGGAGAAAGAACTTTTCCGTCTACAACAACATTTAGATATATCCCACTAGGGCTTATTGACAGAATCTTTCTGGTTTCTCCATTTTTGAATACTACTAATCTGCCTGGAATGAATTGCTGAACAGTATCCTTTCGATTAGGAACGAAAAAACCAGCAAAATTCCGTGCAATGCCTCGCTCCCAGTTTTGATCAGAGAGATAGAAATCAGCTTCACTAGAAGTTGTTGACCATATACCCAACGGTTCAAGCGTATAAATTTTTTGTTCAAGCGGCTGATAAATATGAGCTGACTGAAAGTGATAAATCCCACTGTTCCTTAGAAGGCTACCAGTCAAGAGAACGCCTTGGCAAGCCTGTTTAGCATCAACTAAATTGATCAGAGCTTGAGCATTAGGAATGCCTTCATGAACACCACGATCTAGGGTAAAATTGACCCAACCCCGCACTGCACTTTGCGTTGCCCATAAAGCGCATGGTTGAACTTTATTCTCTAGTTTCTTCAATACTGTCTCGTTATCCTTAAATATATAACTAATATCACTCTCTCTGATTCTTGACTGAAATCCATGAATATTGAGAGCTAGTGATATTACTAAAATACTAGAAACAAATCTTGCTGCTGTAATGGGCACTAATCCTATAAATCCCGAAATCAATAAGATTATAGGAATAATCGCTTTTAATCGATCAAAGTGATAGATAGATGCATGTTGAAGCATAATAATGTTTTCTACCACAACCAGGATTGAAGGGAATAGAATTAAGCTGAAAATATACCATTCTTGGCTCCATTGACTGAAAATTTTCCAAATAATGAAAATAAAAGATATAGCAAAAATCAGCAAAGTTAATCCGCCAAATGACTGGAAATACCCAAATAGTAATGCCTCAAAGATAGCTTTGGTATCAAGAAGACTTCGAGCAAAAAAACGGGCCTGAAGAGCCTCCATGAAACTTTTCGTTCCGACAACAGAAGCATAATGCCAAAAGATAAATACTACTGATGAAAAGGTTGAAAGCAAAATTTCTTTACTTAAAAACCTCGGTTTTTTATTGATCTTTTGATTCTTCAAGGAAAGAAAAACCGGCAAAAATGCCAAAGATATATTCCCGATAAAACCTGTCCATTCCAACATTGGACTTATGAAAGCCAGACACAAATAAAGACTTCGGACGCTGTGCCTTAAAGGTTTGTTTTCTGTCTGAACCATCTGCATAAAGATGAGCCTTTGCAGGCATAGAAGTTGGCCTAGCCACACAATATTCCATAGAGAGTGATGCCAATAAATAACGCCATGAGAATATAATGACTCAAGACTGAATAGATATAGCAGTGCGGCAAACAAGGTGGAAACACTTAACCTCAAAGTTGAGGAAATTAGAGGTGATAGAGAGTTCCAGATGAGCAAGATTAAAAGAACTGTACCTAAGTAGTGAATACCTAGATTAAACTGCATCAGATTGAATAAAGATAAGGAGGCTCCACTGGCTTGAAATAACATATAAGGCCCAAGAAATCCCAATGACCCAAAAGATGTGTAGTAGTAATTACCTTGAGAGTCCGGAACTGCTGCCCCCCAAGGAATATACTTATCGGATAGTTCTCCTAAACTGACAATTGGAAGACCATGATGAATCGACCAAGGAGTTTCAGTTAGAGCCTTCACGGTTAATAGCACATGATAGCTAGCATCTAAATTCTGTATATCGTTTGTTACGCTGAATTGGCTTGTCCGAAGAAATATAGAACCTAAAAAGGCAATAGAAGCTATGAGCATGACTACGAAAAGTGCTTTTTTACGTTTCATATCTTCTTAACCATTGACTTCAATAGACCTCTTGCAAAAGTCGCTCCGGAAGATTTAACTGTTGGGAGAAAAAGCTCGTAATTATAGAGAGGGGCAATCAGATTAAACCTTAAACTAAATCTTTTTCGACGATTTCTATAAGGAAGCTACAAAATCTTAAAAACCTTAAGTTTCCTATTGATATGCTCACCTAAAACTCTAATCCTGGCTAATTCTTGATTCCTCTTTCTGTCTTCATCACTTAATTTCCCTCCTTTAGGCTTTTTTCTGGGAATCCGACTATTCTCATGCAGTTTCTGAATTCCTTGATAACCTTTATCTCCCAAGCACTCTATATCTTTTCTCACCCTAATTTTACTGTTTTTAAATATACGAAAATCATGTACAAAAATCATGTTCTCTGCCCTTACCGTGAGCGGTGCAGATGATTTTACCATTTGCTTGGTCTACCACTACTTGCGACTTGAGTGTATGTTGTTTCTTTTTTCCACTGTAGAATTGTTTTTGTTTTTTTAGGTCGTTCAATCGGGCTTTCTGTAATATCCACTATGACGACCTGTAACTGATAATCAGAATTTTTCAGTTTTTTCTTTTCTGGAAGAGTGAAAGCCCTGCCTTGAGTCAATATATCTTCTATTTTTCGGATAATTCTGTAAGCTGTAGACTCGTTTACTCCCCACGATTGACCAATATGAAAGTACGTTCGGTATTCTCTCTAATATTCTAATGTCATCAATAATTGGTCTTCCAAGCTGAGCTTACGCAAGCCAAGCCGTCCTGTTTTTTGTTTTGCCTCGCTGTGCGACCGCACAACCTCTAGCATTTGATTAAAAGTCTCCCGACGTACACCACACAAGCGTTTAAACTTTTCTGACTTCAGGCTTTTTACTTGTTCGTAGGCGATACATGCTACCTAACTCTAGCCTACTTGTCTCACGCCTCTGGGACTTTTGCAAGAAGTCTAATGACTAGAGAAAGAGCGATCGCATCTGTCGAGGGAATGGGAGAAAAGAGCGATCGCGCTACTTTTCCTAACCAGGATCTTCGCTTGGAGGATGCCAAGCGGCTGCTCAAAAACCCGCCCTAAAAAGGCTTTAGGCGCGGGTAAAAATGAGAAGTCAGCGTAATTTACCGCAGAGTGACGAACTCTTCGGCGGTGGAAGGATGAATGCCAACGGTGGCGTCGAAGTCTTTTTTGGTGGCTCCCATATTGACTGCGATCGCGATTCCTTGAATCACCTCAGCTGAATACTCACCCACCATGTGAGCGCCTAGCACGCGGTCAGTACTTTTGTCAATCACTAACTTGACCATGACTTTCTCATCCGCGCCGGTGAGACTGTGGAACAGAGGACGGAACCGGGCGCGATAGATTTGCACGTTGTCATCGCCCAACTTTTTGCGGGCATCGGCTTCGCTCATTCCCACCGTAGCGGCTTCTGGCTGGGTGAATACGGCGGAGGCAACATTTTCGTGATTGAATACCCGGCGATTGTTGCCAAATTCAGTATCGGCAAAAGCGCGACCTTCGCCAATGGCGACAGGCGTTAAATTGATCCGGTTGGTGCAATCGCCTACAGCGAAAATATTCGGCTGGTTGGTGCGGCTGTACTCATCGACTTCGATGGCACAGTTGACGCTGTACCCGTGCAACCTGGGTAAATCTTCGTCTTCACAATTAACAACCTTAACGCCCGCATTCTCCAAACCAAGTTTTCCTAACAAAGGTGCGCGACCAATGGCGACTAGAACTTGATCTGCGGTGAGGGTTGTATCCGCGTCTTTGCCTTTTTCGGTGAAGGCGACCTTTAGACCCTCTGGGGTTTGCTCAATGCCTTTCCCGGTAACATTGGTGATAATGTTGATGCC
>NZ_JACJOQ010000658.1:0-6948 GCF_014695635.1 Coleofasciculus sp. FACHB-712
GAATTCCTATTTCTCGTTCCCTTTCCCGCGCTGCAAGACGAGCAAAGCAAATACTTAATCGAAAAACATACCATCCTCACCGCTCCTGCAATCCAAGTTTTGGACTTAACCCGTAAGCAGAAGCAGAACAGTCAAAGATTAGCTAAGGATGTGCTGGTTGTCGGCAATCCTACCATGCCTAAAATTAAAATTGGGAAATTGGAGGCAAGCTTAGAGCCTCTGCCTGGTGCAGAAAAAGAAGCAATTCAAATTGCTAAATTATTCAATACCAAAGCACTTACAGGTAGCAATGCCACCAAAACGGCGGTAATGCAGAAAATGCAGAAAGCTCGTATCATCCATCTGGCTACCCACGGCTTACTTCATGATTTTAAAGGATTCGGTGTACCGGGAGCGATCGCGCTTGCTCCTTCTGGTACACCTGACGACGTAGTTGATGGCTTACTTACCGCAGGCGAAATCTTCGACATGAAACTAAGCGCCGATTTAGTGGTTCTCAGCGCTTGCGATACGGGACGCGGAGACATTACAGGTGATGGCGTGGTTGGCTTATCTCGCTCTTTAATTTCTGCGGGAGTTCCCAGCGTCATGGTCTCGCTGTGGGCAGTTAATGATAATTCTACAGCCTTTTTGATGACCGAATTTTATCGCAATTTACAACAAAATCCTGACAAAGCGGTTTCCCTCCGTCAAGCAATGCTGACAGCAATGAAACAATATCCCAATCCTAAACAATGGGCGGCTTTCACCCTTATCGGAGAGTCCGAGTAACACTGCAAAACATTCGACTTTAGACAAATCTGTGCAATATCCAAACTAAGAAAGTCTTAATTATTATCCAGTAGCTGAAACTCTCTGCCCCCTTTTGCATAACTTCTCCTCGCTGGGATATATATACAAGCAGTTTGTTAACCTCTAGGAAACATTGTCTATAAATTGTCATTCGTGCCTAACAAACGTGACTCAAAGGGCATGAGGGTAGTAGCAACGTCAAATACGTAACAAATAACAAAAGATAAAATATTAGGTGAGCAAATGGATAGTCAAATCTTAGGAGCGCACTACCAAATCCACCAGGAATTAGGAAAAAAAGCTGGTCGAAGGACAATTTTGTGTAGCGAACAAGCGACTGGAGAATTAGTGGTTGTCAAGTTACTGACTTTTAACAGTGATTTTGAGTGGGATGACCTCAAACTGTTTGAGCGGGAAGCAGAAGCTTTAAAAAACTTGTCACATCCAGCTATTCCTCGTTACTTAGACTATTTTGAGATAAACGCTTCCGAGCTAAAAGGATTCGCTCTCGTTCAAAGTTATATTCCTGCACAATCTTTGTCCCACCATGTCAAAGCAGGTCGGATTTTTACTGAGATAGAAGTTAAAGAAATCGCTAACGCTATCTTAAAAATTTTGATGTACATACATCGTCAAAATCCGTCATTGATTCACCGAGATATTAAACCCAGTAATATTTTATTGGGCGATAGGTCTGGTAATAGTGTTGGCATTTATCTGGTAGATTTTGGATCAGTGCAAACTGTCGCCGCCCAAGAAGGCGCAACTCGCACAGTAGTGGGAACTTATGGATATATGCCCCCAGAGCAATTTGGTGGACGTACAGTTCCCGCTTCAGATTTATACAGTTTAGGTGCAACGTTAATTTATTTATTAACAGGTGTCCATCCTACAGATTTACCACAGAGAGAGTTTCGCATTCAATTCGAGCAAAAAACGAATCTTAGTCTGACTTTTAGTGACTGGTTGCGGCGGATGTGCGAGCCAAACTTAGAAAATCGTTTTGATTCAGCATACCAAGCTCTACAAGCTTTGAATCAAAATCCCAATCTTTTAGCTATCAATCGACCACTTATCAGGAGAATTCAACTTAGAAAAAGTAGCAAATTTCTAGAAATTTTCATGCCGCCAGAACACTTAGATTTTTTTGAGGTTTTGGGAACGTTTATTTTTATTTCATTTGCTATAGGAATTGCAACCCTGTTCTTGTACGCTTTGTTTGATGAATTCAATATGACTTATCTGCTACCTATAATATTTCTATTAGTGTACTTATATTTCCTTTCATCGTACTTTATTAGTAAAACACTTTATATAAACCAGGAAAAAGTTATTTTTAGTAAAGAGTTGTTTGGATTTTTGAAATTTCATTTAGCTCCAGAATCACCACGAGAAGAAATTGTCAAATTGGTTTATTTCTCCGAATACGTTGACCAACGTGAAAATTCTCACGGTAATAGATATTCAGTAACTGTGGGCGCACAATTGGAAATTTGGGCTGGGATTTATAAGTATAAATTTCCTGGTGCTAGCATAAATTTACCCAAAGAAGAAGTGCAATGGCTGGCAAAAGAATTAAGCACTTGGTTGGATTTGCCGATTTTATATGCAGATAAGCAAGTTTAAAAAAATAAATTAGGGCGAACAGGTATTCAATACAATTAAATAATCCCTAGAACTATCGCTAATTAAATATTCTGTTTGTTTCAATCGAAGTTAGAAAAGTTTAAGGAGTAATATTGCTTATGCTAGTGAATAAAATATTAGGCGATCGCTATCAAATTCAGCAGGAGTTAAGCAAAAAAAACGGACGAAAAACCCTCCTAGCGCATGATTTGCGTACGTCAGAATTAGTAGTTATTAAATTACTATCATTAAGTAGTGATTTTGAATGGGATGACCTTAAATTATTTGAGCGAGAAGCGGAAACTCTAAAAACACTCAATCATCCCTCGATTCCTCGTTATTTAAATTACTTCGATGTAAATTTACAAAACCTAAAAGGATTTGCTTTAGTACAAACCTATATTCCTGCAAAAACTCTAGAGCAATATTTACAATCAGGTCGAACTTTCACTGAAGAAGAAGTAAAAGAAATAGCTCTATCTATTTTAGAAACTTTGATTTACTTGCACGAACAAAACCCACCTGTCATTCATCGCGATATCAAGCCAAGTAATATTTTATTAACCGATAGGTCTGGTAATAGTGTTGGTAACGTTTATTTAGTCGATTTTGGCTCTGTGCAAACTATTTCTGACAGCAAAGGTGGAACAATGACTATAGTAGGAACCTATGGCTATATGCCACCCGAACAATTTGGCGGACGCACTGTTGCTAGTTCTGATCTTTATGGTTTAGGTGCTACTTTAATTTATTTAGTAACTGGAACCCATCCCGCAGATTTACCACAAAAGGATTTTCGCGTTCAATTTAGGCAAAAAGCTAATCTTACTCCAAGCTTTACCAACTGGTTGCAGCAGATGACGGAACCAAGGTTGGAAGAGCGTCTGGATTCTGCAAAGCTAGCGCTACAATCGCTTAATGAACCACGGTTAAATCTCATTTGTAAGTGTGTTAAAAAGCCATTCGGAAGTAAAATTAAATTAACCAAAAACATACATAGCATAGAAATTTTTATTCCTCCACCTGGCTTTTTTGACTTAATCAAAGCTGGGGCTAGTATGTTTTTTCTTACTCCAATTATTTGGGGTTTAACCTGGTTTTTAACTTTTCAGTTTTTTTCTCTTGGTTTGGTAACTATATTGTTCCTACTCTTCTTCTGGCTACCATTAATGTTTCTAAGTTTATGGATATTAATTTTTTGGGTATGTTTCCCATATTCACTTATCGACTCTTTATTGGGTAAACGACGATTGCGTATAGAATCAGAGCTGATTTACTTCACCCATGAGTTGTTAGGATTTGAGTTTGAGTCTTTTCTCGCAATCAAAAATATTACTAAATTAATTTATAATCCAGGCGAATTTATTAATAAAGACAGAGAGCAATATCCAGATACTTTAGAAATTTGGGGTGAAAACCAAAAAATAGAAATTAGTAGCAGTATCAAATCAAATGTAGAAAAAGAATGGATAGCCCATGAATTAAGTGAGTGGTTAAATGTACCAATTACACAAACTTAGCTGAGTTTTCGAGTTGAAGAAATTTCAAATATACAACGGTTATTAAACTTAAATAAATACTGCAAAGCTTTTCTAATTTACTATAGGACAAGGTATATATAAAATTAATCCATATAAATTAAAACAGCAGCTACCGGAACAATAGAAAGGCCAGTAATTCCTCTGAATTAACTAGTTGCATAACCTGCTACGCCAGATAGGAGTAGTAATTCCCCATGCTAGGAGAAGAATAGATATTTTGCGATCGCCTAATTGCGATCGCAACCCTTGGGGTTCTGCGCGAGCATTCCGGGGAACGGGAACGCCTTCGGAGTCAGCTTCACGCTACTTCCAGGGAAACGCCTGCAAGAAATCTGAACGACAAACAGTGTTGGCTATTCCAGCGAGTTCTTCATCTATTGCATAAGTGCTGATGCTCCAAAGATATATATTCTGCGAGCGCACAGCCTTGTATATAAAACTCGCTTTGCTGTGTGTTCAACCGAGAAGCATCAACTCATCGTTTATCGGGTGCTGAAAAGTAGAACCAAGGAGCCAACGATGCAGAAAAATAAGTTGCAAATTCTGCACTGCAATTGCGGAATGCTTTATGTCAGTAAAGGTCGCGCTTTAGGCAACAAAATGACTTGTTCTAAATGCGGTCGAACTCCTCAGATAGAACAACTCAAATTAGCATCATTTTCTTCAAAAACTATCCCCAGTCGGTCTACTCTTCTGAGGAATTACAACCAATTTTCAGCAATTTTTTTGACCAGACGCATTGTTTTAGCAGCAGTATCTATTGCCAGCTTATTAGGTATGATGATTTATCTCCCTAGAACGCAACCTCCAGGAACGCAGCTATCTACCGTACCAGTCTCCTTAAAGTCTGCACGGAAACCAAGCCCAAACCGTCCTCCTGTTTCTCTTCCAAACGGCACTGATATTATCCCACCTCAAGATTTGCAGGGATTTGGGAAGCTAAAAATTATTAATGGAACGACCCGCGATGCGGCTGTAAAACTTGTAGATAGCGTCTCTGGGAAGACGCGCCGTTTTGTGTACGTTCAGGCTAATCGAGAAACGAACATTGTAAATATTAGCCCTTGTAACTGTCGCTTAAAGTTCAGTATGGGAATAGATTGGGAGCAAAAAAAACAAAAGTTTTTGCAGAACCCTTCGTTCTCGGAATTCAGCAAACCCTTAGATTTTAAGGAAATTAAAAGAGAGGCGGGAGTAGAGTGGATGGAGTATCGGGCGACACTACATCCTGTACCTCACGGAAGCGCCCGAACGAGGCAAATTGATGAAAGGGATTTTGAAGAGAAACAGGTTGGTCAACAACCGTAAATTTGGTGCGATTCTCCTTAGAGACAACAGAAATGTTAAAAATGAAACCCTTGTTGAATCCTCATCATTTGGAATTCACATAGCCTTGCTGCAAAACTTGATCACCACACAGGAGCAATAATTTCCCATGCTAGGAGAAGAACAGATACTGCGCGATCGCTATCACATTCAATGCCAATTGGGACACAATTCTGGACGGCGTACCTTATTAGCGCAGGATTTACAAACCCAGGAACTTGTTGTGCTTAAGATTCTCACTTTTAACAGTGACTTCCGTTGGGAGGATTTAAAACTGTTTGAACGAGAAGCAGAAACCCTCAAATCTCTATCGCATCCGGCAATTCCCTGCTATCTTGATTCCTTTGAATTGCACTTACCCGATCGTCAGGGATTTGTACTCGTGCAAACTTATATTCCTGCAACGTCCTTGCAGGAATGGATTAAGCGCGGACGGACATTTAGCGAAGAAGAGGTAACACAAATCGCGAAAGCATTACTGAATGTATTGAGCTACTTGCACTCTGGCAATCCTCCGGTGATTCATCGGGATATTAAACCAAGCAATATTTTATTAACTAGCGATCGCTCTGCTCATCAAGTTGGAGATATCTACTTAGTTGATTTTGGTTCGGTGCAAACGGCTGTCCGAGAAATCGGGACGATGACGATTGTGGGAACCTATGGTTATATGCCACCCGAACAATTTAGCGGACGTGCTTTTCCAGCCTCCGATCTCTATAGTTTGGGAGCAACATTAATCTACTTGGTGACAGGGACACACCCCGCAGATTTGTTACAAGAAGATTTGCTTCTTCAGTTTGAACCCGTGCCGCATCTAGTTCCCAGCTTTGTGCAATGGCTCAAGCAAATGACCCATCCCAACCGCAAGCAGCGATTTAGTTCAGCTCAAGCAGCTCTCGCGACATTAGAGCAGCCTTCTCTTCTGCAACTCCCATCTGTTGCATCAGCGACATCAACTCCTCTAATACTCCAAAAACCTGATGACAGTAAAATTTCTCTTCTCAAGGATGCAGAAGTTCTAGAGATATATCTACCTCCAGAAACTTCCAATGCAGGAGCGGGTTGTTCAATTTCCTTTATCTTCTGTTTTACGATTTTGTCGTTGATGGCGTTAATTGGCTCTTTGTTTAGTGGTAATGGGTTACTAATCTTGATCAGCTTATTTCTTTTAGGAATGGGTCTTTCTGGTTTGTGGCAATATTTTTTCGCAGCGAATGTCAATACCTATATCTATATCGATCGTCGGTCAATAAAGGTAACTCAAATAGCGTGGAAAATACGGCGGCTGGTTTTTCAGGCAAGTCGCCGTAACCTCTATAAATTGACTTACCTGAAGCGCCTCTATCGTCGCGATACTGAAGCAGGCATTACAGAGGTACCGCCAGAGTTAAAGATTTGGGCTACAGATGGAGTCAATTATACAGACGCTAGTTCTAGCTATCGCATCGGGCAATCGCTAAGTACAGACAGCGAAACCCGTTTCTTTGGCTATCTAAAAACAGAAGAACTTGATTGGTTAGCACAAGAGTTAAGTAATTGGTTAGAGTTAAGTGCTTAAGCAAAATTAATTACATATTCGGTTCCGACTTTTTTTAGCACATTTTTGACATACTTTACTAAACTTTTCCAGTCCCGATAAGCCTCTATCTCTATCCATTCA
>NZ_JACJOQ010000659.1:0-3811 GCF_014695635.1 Coleofasciculus sp. FACHB-712
CGAGAAATTCAAATATTTTCGGTGTGAGTACATATAAACCGAATATACATAAGAATTGATCTTCTGCCATTCCCTCTACACGAAGATGCTGGCGTGCATACTCAATTGTGGGCTTTTCTGCAAGTTGAGTTACTGAAAGGATTGAGTTTGATTCCTGCCAAATTCCGGTAACACAGCCAGATTTATGAAGGCTTTCTGCTGGAAGTGTCGTTAAACTAACAACACTTTGATTAACTTGTTTGTAAGCATCTAAAAGTTGACCTGCACATGATGTTCCAGTGTCCGATGAGTAAACATGATCGCCCAGCATCAGCAGAAATGGCTCATCTTTCACCCATTCTTTGGCACAGAATACAGCATAACCATAGCCTTCTGGTTTGTCTTGATTCAAAAATTTAATTTTGCTGCCTAAATCTTGTAGATACTGGCTATATTCCTGATTTTGCGGCGATAATTTTTTGAAAAGTTCGCCTGGAGGTGGAGCTTTAAAGAACTCCTCAAAAAGTGCGCGATCGCCTGGTTGCACTACAATCCCGATTTCTTCTATACCAGCGCTGATGGCTTCTTCCACAATTGCTAGAATTACCGGCTTGGCACGACCCTCTCGATCGATAATCGGGAAAAATTCCTTTTTCACCGCCTTGGTAGCTGGAAATAAACGAGTTCCGAAACCTCCGGCTGGAATGATAGCTTTGCGAACTTTGCGTGCATGAAGTGTTAGCTTTAAACCTTGCATTTGAGGAAAATCCCGTTCAATAATTTCAATGACTTTTTGCTGGCTTTCTTCGTCTTTAACGATAAATTGTGCTGTACCATCCCCTTGTGAACCAACACCTTTCCCTCCCCAAATGTAGGGCTGAATGGGTTCATAATCAAGGATTTTATGCAGGATGGGAGCTGTTAATTGCTCAGGACAGACGGGAATTAGATGCTTATCAAATTGGGTTTGTGCCTTCTTCATCAAGATACCAATTTTTTCAGCATCTCCTTTTTGCAAGGCGTTAACTGCTTCTTGAGTAATTTGAGAACTGATGGAGCCAAGATATTTTTGGACATTCTCTTGGGATTCGTTACTGGCGAAAGGATAACACTGATTCAAGTTACTGAGTATTTCTTGGGTATTTTTCCCAGCACCGAGATCGACAATTACAAAGAACAGGTTTTTGGGTACTTTTAGTTCAATAATATCCAAGCGTGAAGCGAAGCTATCGCCGCTAGGCGAATCGCCATCAAAAACCATCAGGATCGGGCGATCGCCATAAGCACACGCTTGATCCATTCGTCCGCAGCGAGAAGGCGTGGTAATCTCCCCCAGATAAGCCAACTCCATTTCGTCTCGGAGGGTCATCTTTAAGTCATACACGCGATTGAAAGCACGAGCTACGAGGACGCACAACGCAGCGCTGGAGGACAGACCTTTCTTAACTGGCAAATCTGTCCGGTAATTGTCGATTTCCAGTCCGCGCACTCGGTAGCGAGTCACAAATTGGTAGGCAACGCCAGCGGCATAACTAAAGAAATCACCTTTTTCAGCTTCGGCAAGCAAAACCTCGGCGTCCATCGGCAGAGTCAGCGTTTTCCGGGTGCCGTCACTCAGGGAAGCGTGAAAAATCAGATGAGTGGGATGAGGCTTAACCTCGGCATAAAGCCCCTGATTAGTCCCGACGATCAGCGTATAGCCTTTTTCTAAATTCGGATTGATGCGGCGATAGTCTCCCGCCCAATCGCTGTGTTCGCCAAACAGACACAGGCGACCTGGAACAAAAATTTTCATAAATTTCATGCTGCTATCTTCGCACCCTCTAGTAATAAACTACTCTGGGTGGTGAGCAAGCGTTGAAGCGATCGCTCTTTTTATCTACGCGATTTATCTATCGCGATGATTCGGCTTTTTGCACCCCGTTGGGTCTCGGTACCAGTCAATAAATCGCATCGACTGGTTAAAATTGCTCTGAAGCTAGGGAGAAAGCCCAAGGATAGTTTCTTCAATTTTTCAACATCGAAGAGGAAACGTTTATGCAATCGGCTCTACAGCAGCCTAACGTACAGGATGTAAAAGTTCAGCTTCTCCTAACAGGAGGACATGAGTACACCATTTATCTCAAGTCAGATTCACCCGTACTCCACAGTCTGCTGAAGACAATTGTGGCTCAATCCCAAAAGCAGGAAGCGGTATTTTCTTGTTTGTTTCAGATTCCCATCAATGAGGGTCATGCGGCTCTGTCTTTTCCGAGCGATCGCTTGGTTGGCATCGTTACGGAACCGCCCCTGTACGTGCAACAAAACTTGCCGCCAATAGAAGAGCCACCACCTCAATCTGTAGATTTTTTACCAAATATTTTACCTTCTGAATATGTGCAAATTGATAATTTCTTAACCTTGGAGGAAAAGAACCGCTTACTTAATTACGTTTGGGAACAAGAGTCAAACTTTGTTTCTACTAGCACTTCAACAAACGAGGCTGACTATCGTCGCTCAATGGTTCTCTATTACTTCCCTGAATTTTCTGAATTGGTAGTCAATCGAATTAAAGCGATTCTCCCAAATGTCTTCAGAAAGCTAAGGATACCTTCTTTTAAAGTTTCCGATATTGAAAGTCAGTTAACTTCCCATAATGACGGGAATTATTTCAAAATTCATAACGATAATGGCAGCCCTGAAACTATCACTAGAGAATTAACTTATGTTTATTACTTTTATCGCGAGCCAAAACCCTTTTCTGGTGGAGAGTTACTGATTTACGACAGTAAGGTGGAAAACAATTTTTACGTACAATCAGACTCGTTTAAAACAGTTGAACCGAAAAACAACAGCATTGTGTTTTTCCTGAGCCGCTATTTACACGAAGTGTTGCCTGTGGTTTGTCCTTCTAAAGCTTTCGCAGACAGTCGATTCACCATTAATGGCTGGGTGCGTCGTCAAGTAAATAATGTCTAACGGCTATCTTGGTTACACAAACTTAGACCGCAAAGGCGGTCTAATATCAAGTCCGGCTCATTGACCGTCAAATAATTAGCTTGTTTGCGTCAGGCTATATTTGTGTAGCTTTACCCTGAAGGAAGGGTGTAGCTACACAAATGTAGAGTGCTTCCAGTGTATACGCAACGAAAAAACGCATATTATAAAGCTGATGTGCATTTGGAAATGCACATCAGCTTAGTTATCTTCTGGGGATGGATTAAAGCAGGAATGCTTCCAAATGCGAACCTTTTTTACCGTTGGGGTTTGATAATTTGGCAGGGTATTTTCACGCATAAAATAAATAGAAAAGGTATCAAGCTGCTGTGACCCTTGGTGCTGAGAATTCCAATTTCGGCAAAGATATCGCCCATAGTAAAGACGATATTTGGAATTGTCCTTGCTCCAAAGATTCATCATGTATTTGCGCCAACGCTCGTTTGGATAAGTCGCAGACACAAGACGTGGTTTTTCCCAGCTTACAGGTATGCCATTTTTAAAAACATCTATTTCGGTGCCATTTTTAAGCTGACCTGGAATGACATACCAGCCATCATCTTTAAGTGGATAGGGAGCAAACATACTCCATTTTTGGTCCAATCTCAACACAAGCGTCACCCAGTTAACCACGCTTGGCAGCTTAAAGATAGAGGGAGCAATCGTCCTGAGATTCCACAAAGAGACGCAAAGCAATAAGAGGAAGGCGATAATATCTGTTAACAACGAAGAACGCACTTCCAGAGGACGAAACTTTAAAGGAGTCGTGACTTTAGAGGCGGCGCGGCGATTGTTGGCAATAACTTCGTAGACTTTCGTACCCACAGACAAGACAGGACGCCATTCCAACAAGGGA
>NZ_JACJOQ010000066.1:0-3129 GCF_014695635.1 Coleofasciculus sp. FACHB-712
ACCCAAATATTTGACGATCAGTTTATCAAAGCCTACGCGGCAAAGCAAAAATCATGAACCGCTACGCTGAAGATTTGCCGGAAAATAATTCCGCTCGTCCTCGTAAAATGTTATCGCCTAGCGTCTTCTGGCGCATTGGTGAGGAGATTCCTAAAAAATTGGCATGGACTTTAATGGTTCTGTCAATTTGCATCCCGGTTGCTCTTTGGTGGATAGTCTCCAATGCTGGGATAGTCGCACCTTTATTTTTGCCGACTCCCGCTCAAGTTTGGGGCGCTTTTCAGAGGCTTTTAGCAACTGGCGATTTGCAAAAAGATATTGCCTATAGCCTGTTTCGCGTTCTGAGTGGCTTTTCTCTGGCGGCGCTGATTGCAATTCCCTTAGGGATACTGATGGGAACTTTTTCCAGCATTCGAGCGCTGATGGAACCGATTATTGGCATTGTGCGTTATATGCCAGCACCGGCTTTTATTCCCTTACTAATTTTGTATTTTGGTCTGGGAGAAGAACCAAAAATTCTGCTGATTTTTATCGGAACGCTATTTTTTAACACGCTCATGGTGATGGATGCGGTGAAGTTTGTACCGAAAGAGCTATTGGAAACTTCCTATACCTTGGGCGGTCAGCGAAAGCAAGTTTTATTGCAAGTAATTTTTCCCTTTATTCTTCCGAGTATTATCGATGCGGGTCGCGTCAATATGGCAGCTTCTTGGAACTTAGTCATCGTGTCCGAGTTGGTGGCAGCGACAGAAGGCTTGGGTCGCCGTATTAGTGTCGCCCAAAGATTTCTCAAGACCGATGAAATTTTTGCGGGACTGATTGTAATTGGCTTGATTGGTTTGACGATCGACCTTTTGTTTCGATTGTTACTGCGCGTGTCTTGTAAGTGGGCTAATGATTAAGAAAAGAAGTAAGCAGTCATTGGTTTTGAAGGATTCGTTCGGTGCTAGTGACCAATGACGATTAGAGTGGGCAACTCAATCTAAAAACTTAAAATTATCACTCATTATGCATTTGCAAGTTTCTCAACTCCATAAACAATTTCCAATTCGACGCGGTTCGCTCGTTGCTCTCAAAGATATCAATTTGCAGATTGAAGAGGGAGAATGTATCTGTGCGGTAGGTGCTTCGGGTTCTGGTAAGTCAACATTGCTACGGTTGATTGCTGGATTGGATACTCCCACGGCGGGGGAAGTTTTGGTCGATGGGGTGCGCGTGACGGGACCTGGCCCTGACCGGGGAATGGTGTTCCAAAGCTATACGCTATATCCGTGGATGACGGTTGCAGAGAACGTGGGATTTGGTTTAAAGCTGCAAGGTGTCTCCTCGATAGAACGACGGCGACGGGTGGCTTATTATCTGGATGTGGTTGGGTTGTCTGGGTTTGCGAAGGCACTTCCGAAGGAACTTTCAGGTGGGATGAAGCAACGGGTCGCGATCGCGCGTGCTTTAGCCTCGCAACCGAAAATTTTACTGATGGATGAACCATTTGGGGCGTTGGATGTGCAGACGAAAGAAGCGATGCAGCAATTTTTGCTGCAAGTCTGGCAACGCACACGGACAACAATATTTATGATTACTCACGATGTTGAGGAAGCAGTGTTTCTATCTCAACGCATCTATGTGCTGAGTTCGCGTCCAGGTACGGTTAAAGAAGAACTGAGTATAAAACTCCCCAGCGATCGCACTTATGACATTAAGTGCAATCCTCTGTTTCAGGATTATAAGGATCGGGTAATGGAACTCCTCCGCGCCGAGGAAGACAAAACTTTACTAAAAAGTAGCTTTCAAGAGTTACCGATGGTGGTTTAAGCAACAAGATCGTTTCATTCTGGTTCCGGAACCCCACCCCAACGCTCCTGAATAAAATTTATTCCTTATCTTCCCTCTGCTGGGGGGGAGATAGAGGGGGGTACGGATAAGGGGAATTTTGCCTTTTGGGATTAAAAATTATTTCCGATCTTACTCTTGCTGGTGGGGAAGTGAGGAGGTTCTGCAAGTAAGCAGGAACAGGTCAATCGGGTATGCCCAAACCTTCTGTAAGTTTATAACTCGCGCATTTTCCCTTGAAGTTAAGAAATCAAAAAATTTAAGAGTCCTGGGCAGAAAAAGTAGTATTTCTCAAGATTGCCCCCTTGCACTCTCCCTATGAATCGACCCCTCCGTACCTTGGGTGTGCCGCCGAATGCTTGGGCAGTTGATGCGGAAATTGCTGATATCACGCGCCCGCCTTTAAAACCGCAACCTGTCACCCTAGCCACAGAAACCAAGACGCTACGCCTGGATTTGGCAAAAGCCGCAATTTTGGTGATTGATATGCAGAATGATTTCTGCCATCCAGATGGCTGGCTAGCCCACATTGGCGTAGACGTGACACCCGCCCGAACGCCCATCAATCCGCTTAAAACGCTGTTGCCAGAATTGCGAACGGCAAACGTTCCGGTGATTTGGATTAACTGGGGGAACCGCCCCGACTTACTGAATATCAGCGCCAGTGTACGCCATGTTTATAATCCCACTGGCGATGGCGTGGGTTTAGGAGATCCGTTGCCCGCGAATGGTTCGCCAGTGCTGATGGTGGGCAGTTGGGCGGCGGCGGTGGTGGATGAATTGGAACCAAACCCGGAAGATATCCGCGTCGATAAGTACCGGATGAGCGGTTTTTGGGATACACCTCTCGACAGCATCTTGCGGAACCTGGGAAAAACGACTTTGTTCTTTGCCGGAGTCAATGCAGATCAGTGCGTGATGGCAACGCTGCAAGATGCTAACTTTCTCGGCTATGACTGCATTTTGGTGAAAGATGGTACTGCTACCACATCCCCAGAGTATTGCTGGCAAGCCACCCTTTATAACGTAAAACAGTGTTTTGGTTTCGTGGCAGATTCTCAAGCTATCGTAGAAGCAATTAAGTTGGCTAACCGCTAATGCTAATCGCCAATGGTAACGAACAATTAGCCATTAGCCAAATCGCTCTCTTTTAGAGGAGAAATGCCCGATGGACTCGTCCCGTTGCATGATTCCGATCGTCAAGTCTCCCAGAGACTATCAAGCCTTTCGCATCAGTCCTGAGGATAGCAATCGGTTAGCGATTGTCTTCGATCCGGCAAGCGCTAACGTTTCATTAAC
>NZ_JACJOQ010000660.1:0-7066 GCF_014695635.1 Coleofasciculus sp. FACHB-712
ATCAAAGCCGCAGAAAAAGGAGAAACGACTCAAGACGCGCAACAGCTAAGTCGCAAACTGACTCGTTATTCCCGCACATTGCCGCCACTGATGGCGGGGATGAAAATCTCTCAAAAGGCGGCTGCGGCTGGGTTTGAGTGGGAAAATATTGAGGGCGTGTGGGCGAAGTTTCACGAAGAGTTAGCAGAATTTGAAGAGGCACTGCAACAGGAAGACGAAGCCCATCAGCAAGCGGAACTGGGAGATTTATTATTTACAGTGATTAATCTTGCCCGTTGGTACGATCTCGATCCTTCGGAAGCTTTACAGGGAACGAATCAGCGATTTATTCAGCGTCTGAAAAAAATGGAGGCTTTTGCCGACCGTCCCCTCTCTGATTACACATTAGATGAGTTGGAAACGCTTTGGCAACAAGCGAAAGCTCAGTTAGCAGCTTCGGGCGAATTAAACCAGGAACGCTAAATTTTTAAGCTGCGATTTGGGAATCCTGAATCAGGATGCGATACAGTTCTTCTTCCAGCCAGCACTCATCTTCTTCTGCTAGCACCAACCGTGCCTGCCGCCATATCCCAGCCATCTCTGAATCTGTGTACTTTGAAGTCAGTTTCTCCGATAGCTGTTCCAATGCTCTTGAATTCCGAGCGATCGCGATTGATGCCATTCTCCAGGAATCCCACCCATTTTTTGAAACTGCACTCATTTTCTGAAGCCCACTTCCTGACTGTTCTTTACCTAACTTAGAGGTCATTGGATTCGATTATCTTCCGTCAAAATACTGAATCTATGTAACTTCATATACTCTTCATAGGAAAACAATACTTATATAAATTTGCGATGAAATTTTCTAGCACCTGGTTTGCTGCTTTGAGTTCCTCAGCACCAAGAAGAAGGCGAACCGTGCGCTTGCAGTGTTCGCCCTTTTTGAAACTACAGGTTGGATGAAGAAAATTTCCGAAATTTAGAACAGGGAGGGGAGGAAAAAACCAAGGGCGATCGCTTTTTGCGTCTGTCTGCTCCCTTGATAGGCTTTCGCTAGCCCCATCAAACCTCTCAGGTAGTCTTGGCGTGAGCATCGGAACAATGGCAGTATTGCTTGAGCAACCGAACTGCCTCTTGATATCGTCCTTGTTTGAGCGCGTCAAATCCGGCTTCGAGTGACATAATGCATCTCCCTGAAGAAGGAGCAGCGGTATTTGTTGACCAAATACTCGCTAGATACACGGTTTGTCACAGTAGTTTCGGAAAGTTTCAGAAATTCATCTACCAAAAGATAGAACCATTGAAATGAAAAACCCGCTTTCTCGAAGAAACCGGGTTTATGGGGATGAAACTAAATAAAAAATTTCATCGCCGCCAGCGATACTCAAAGAGTATCGCTGGCGGTAGATTCATCATCTTCTGAGTAATCTCCGCTTAAATATTGAGCAAGAAATTTGTCAATAACTTTTACAATTTCTCCGCACTCAGAGCTATTGGAAGACTCTTGGAAGATATCTCTATCTAAGACATCTAGCTGCTGATTTTCTATCAACAGCTCTTCTTTCAGCAGAGATTTACCTAAATCAAGTGGAAATTGCTGAAGGGAGTCCTCAAGCGATCGCAAACTTTCTACTAAGTCTAACTGCAATCGATCTACCATTTGGAGACGAGTCTCTACGTCAGACTGCGATTGCACAAGCGCGTCGAAATACTCTAATGAATCTAAGGGCAAGTCTATCGCGGGGAGGCGTTCATCTAAATCAATGTCTAAATCAATGTCTAACAGCTCGACTGGAACACTTCTAGTTGAACTAGCCCGTAACTGCTGCGACTTTTGGCACTCTTCAGCACTATTAGCCAACAATTGCTGTAATTTTTGACAGGTTTTAGGCAAATTAGCTAGCAACTGCTGGGATTTTTGGCGCTTTTTAACGCCATCAGCTCGTAACTGCTGGGATTTTTGGCACTCTTGAGCCAAATCAATCCGTAACTGTTGTCTAGATTGCAACTGTTTATCTGCGGGTGGGCTAGCAGAAACTAACAGTTTTTTTTGATGTATACTCATTTAAGTTATATTTTCTAATTTTTCTGAAAATTTTATTTTCATACTACTTATATATTTTACAAACAACAATTAAGAATTTATTAAAATGAGCTAAAATCGAGCTAATAAATTTAATTTATAAATCAATTAAAAAGTAGTAAACCTATCTCTAGCCTTAGGTTCATCCGATTTAAACTCAGGCATCCCATCTATTAGAATTTAAACAGAAGCCACATTTTGCTAAACTTTGGCTTGAACGTAGGCGTTTGATTCAGAGCCATGACTTCCCAGATTGCTTCCATGTCCTTAAGTGCGATCGCTCAAAAAACTCGTCAAGCAGCGCGAAGCTTGGCAGTGTTGTCCGCAGAGGCGAAAAACCAAGCGATTGAAGCGATCGCGCGATCGCTAGAATCCTCAGCATCAGAGATTGTGGCGGCGAATGCGGCAGATTGCAAGGCAGCGGAGGCGGCAGGAATTCCCAAACCGCTTTACGCTCGCTTGAAGTTGGATGAAACAAAGCTAAAAGGCGCGATCGCGGGAGTGAGAGATGTGGGGCGTCTGCCCGATCCCGTGGGCGCAGTACAGGTTCACCGGGAACTGGATGAGGGATTAATTCTCAAGCGCGTTACCTGTCCTCTAGGCGTTCTGGGAGTGATTTTTGAAGCGCGTCCCGATGCAGTGATGCAAATTTCCACTCTTGCCATCAAATCTGGCAACGGTGTTATCCTCAAATGCGGACAGGAAGCGGTGCGCTCTTGTGAAGCGCTGGTGAAAGCGATTCGCCAAGGATTAGCGAAGACTGAAGTAAATCCAGATGTAGTGCAATTGCTGACAACGAGAGAGGAAACCTTAGAACTGCTGAAATTAGATCAATTTGTAGATTTAATTATTCCCAGAGGTTCTAACTCTTTTGTCCGTTTTGTGCACGAAAATACTCGCATTCCTGTTTTGGGTCATGCGGAAGGGATTTGTCATGTCTATGTGGACAAAGCGGCGGATCTGCAAAAAGCTGTCTCGATTACCGTAGACGCCAAAACCCACTACCCAGCCGCCTGCAACGCTGTGGAGACTCTGCTAGTGCATCGTGCGATCGCATCGGAATTTTTACCGCAAGTTGCGAATACTTTGCAATCAAAAAATGTAGAATTGCGAGGAGATGAAAGCACTTGCGAAATCCTGAACATTACACAGGCGACTGAAGCCGACTGGGCGACAGAATACAGCGATTTAATTCTCTCAATCAAAATTGTGGATTCTCTCTCAGAAGCGATTAACCATATTAATACCTACGGTTCTCGGCATACTGATGCCATCGTGACAGAAGATACTGCTGCTGCCACTAATTTTCTGGCACAAGTCAATGCTGCTGGAGTCTTTCATAACTGTTCAACTCGCTTTGCCGATGGCTTCCGTTACGGATTAGGCGCAGAAGTGGGAATCAGTACTCAAATGATGCCTCCTCGCGGCCCTGTAGGCTTAGAAGGACTGGTGACATACAAATATCAAATCGCAGGCGATGGGCATATTGCTGCCACCTACAGCGGTGCAGATGCCAAACTCTTTACTCATCGAGATTTGTAGACACCGAATCTAGGTGTAGTAGAAATACTCGGCGGAGAATCTCCCTAAATTTTCTCACCCCCGAAAGCAGCCCAGTGAAGGTCGAAGATAAATTTTTCCAACAGAAGCCCAGGAAAAATTTTATTCGCGAGTGCTGGGGTGTAGTTTAAAGTAGGATTGAGGTTTTTTAAAACCTTAAAATACTTACCGAGCGATCGCTAACTTTGCCAGTTGCCAAGGAGAATTCAGGAATTATTTAATTCAAGAAGAAGCCATTATGAACTCACAACTATCACTTTATGAACGCCTGGGCGGTGTTTACAATATTGCAGCCGTAGTCGATGATTTCATTGACAGAATCATGGTTGACCCGAAATTGAATGCAAATCCTCTCGTAGATGAAGCACATCACCGAGTGTCAAAAGCAGGTTTCAAGTATCTGGTTACAGAAATGGTTTGCTGGGCGACAGGTGGCCCGCAACAATATACGGGTCGTTCAATGCACGATTCTCATGTTCATCTGAAAATTTCTCCTGAAGAGTGGGAAGTATTTCTGGCGGATTTTCAACAAAGTTTAGATAAGTTTGAAGTTCCTCAGACAGAGCAGAAAGAGCTATTTGATATCGTTGCCAGCACTCGGCAAGATATTGTTGAATGAAGGCGATAACGATGATTTAATCTTTTTCTGCTTCAGTGAATAAACAGCAGCATGACGATTGAGAATAAAAACTGGTTTGCAATGGCTTTACAGTTGAGGGGATCGGTCGCACCGACTATTTTTCCCCGCGTTCTTTTGTGTGGAGGGTTTGGTTTTTTCGTTTCTATTCTCGATTATTTTAAATTACCGATTGCTGGAAACCTTTTAGATAATCTGGTTACTAATGTTGTTTATAATCTGGTTTTAGGCTTATTATTGGTTTTCCGGACAAATACGGCTTACGAGCGGTTTTGGGAAGGGCGCAAATCCTGGGGGCTTTTGGTGGTGAACGTCCGCAATTTAGCGCGGCAAATTCAAGTATCGGTTGCGGAACGAGAATCAACAGATAGAGAGGATAAAGCAACAGCGATGCGGTTATTAGGAGCCTTTGCGATCGCAACTAAGTTACAGTTGCGACAAGAGGCTTTAAACGACGAGTTAGAAGAGATAGTAACTCCCTCGCAATTTCTTCAGCTCAAAAGCGTTAAAAACCCTCCGCTAAAAATAGCATTTTGGATTGGGGATTACCTACAGCAGCAACACGAGCGGAACTCCTTAAATAATAATCAGTTAGCTGCAATGAATGGATTGCTAGATCAAATGGTAGAAGCTTTAACTGGCTGCGAACGCATTTTGAAAACCCCCATTCCTTTAGCTTATGCGATTTACCTAAAGCGACTGTTGCTAATCTATGGCTTTGCGCTACCTTTTCAACTTGTCGATACTTCCGGCTGGTGGACAGGGCTAGTTGTCGGTATAATTAGTTTTATTTTATTTGGGATTGAAGAAATCGGTAATGAAATTGAAAATCCTTTTGGACGAGATCCGAATGATTTACCATTAGATGATATTTGCACCACAATCATTGAGAATCTTGAAGATTTAACGAAGATACCGGAGCAAAGTTTAGGAGAAATTTTGGCTCCTCAGGTTTGAAGTAGCAAGGAAATTAAAGTTTTTGACAAAATGGATAGCATTCAGCTAACAGGAATTCGCTGCTACGGCTACACTGGGTACTTACCAGAAGAACAGGTATTGGGGCAATGGTTTGAAGTAGACGTAACTTTGTGGCTAGATTTGGCACCAGCAGGCATCAGCGATGCCATAGAAGACACTCTGGATTACCGCGCGGTGATTTCGACAGTGAAGGATTTGGTAAAAACCGCTAAGTTTGCCCTCGTAGAAAAGTTAATCAGCGCGATCGCAGATGCCATCTTAGAATTCAAGCAAGTGTCACAAGTCCAAGTGCGGTTAACGAAACCGGGCGCACCGATTCCAGACTTTGGCGGCAAAATTACAATTGACATCACGAGGACGAATCAAAAGGGCAATGGATAGAAGACCCGTAAACAAGGAAGGATGAGCAATTAGCGATTAGATTTGACAGCAATTTTTTGTGGGGAAACAAGCGTGACTTTTCGCATTTTGAGCTTTGACGGGGGCGGTATCCGGGGTGTCATTTCGGCAACGATGCTGACAGAGATTGAGAAAATTATCGGTCAGCCCTTAAGCCAATACTTCCACTTAATTGCAGGAACCTCCACGGGGTCAATTTTGGCGGCGTCGATTGCTAGCGATCGCACAGCCCAGGACATTGTGGATGTGTACCAGAACAAAGGAACTCGAATCTTTCCCTACCGAAACCTTTGGTCCGCCCAACGGGTAGGGTTGCTTCTTCAGTACGGCCCTTCTGCCCCTAAATACTCAAATAAAGGTTTGATTGACTCTCTTAAAGAAGAATTTAAATACAAAAAACTGTCGGATATTACTTCAACAAAACTCTTAATTACTGCCTACGACACAATTAAGCGAGAACCGATTATTTTTAAAAGCTGGCGCAAAATATTTGCTGACCTTCCCTTATGGGAAGCGTGTCTCTGTTCTGCTTCTGCCCCAACTTTTTTTCCTGCCTATAGACTGGATAAAAAAGAAGAAGGGATTGCCCAAGCCGGAGATACAAACTCGATTACGTTAGGGCAAGAAGCAGCAGAAGACAATGGTGATTACAATCAAATGCAGATTGAAATCACCGGCGGGACGGGACGCGGTCAGAATCGTAGCATCATTGGTTACAGAGGCGGGACTCGGATGGCGATTGTGGATGAACCGTGGAGCGTAGTGCCTAATAATACTTCTGCTTACCGGATTACTAACGTATACTCGGTGATTGACGGTGGTGTTGGGGCAAATAATCCCACAGCTTGCGCGATCGCTGAAGCCCTGCGGTTAGGTTATAAACCCCACGAAATTTCAGTTTTATCCCTCGGTACGGGAAGTCTTACCCGCGCAATTCCGCTTGAAAGTGCCCAACAATGGGGTGCGATTCAGTGGGCACTCCCGATTCTTGATGTAATTTTTGATGCTTCGTCAGATATTAATAGTTACATTGCTAAACAGGTGATTGATGAGGATAGTCGTTACTTGCGCTTGCAATTTAAACTCGATAGCAAGTTGACTGGGAAACGATTGAGTGACGATATCGATGATGCGAGTCCGGCAAATGTCATGAATCTAATTGAAGCCGCCAAAGTCTACATCAACCTACCACAAGTGCAAAGATCGTTGAGGGATTTTATAAATAGTTAGCAGACTCAGAAAAATTAAAAATAAGATGATTTTGAATGGTCTTACCATTGGGGCATTGCGGCGATTAATGCTCTAGCAGATTCGCTATCTAGTGGCTTGGAAAAGAAGAATCCTTGCCCAGCTTCGCAGCGTAGCGATCGCAGTTGTTCCATCTGAGCCGCCGTTTCTACACCTTCTGCGATCACATCTAATCCCAGATG
>NZ_JACJOQ010000661.1:0-6370 GCF_014695635.1 Coleofasciculus sp. FACHB-712
CTCGCATAATCTATCGGAACTAAATTCACCATTGCATCACGCTTGGGAACGCTACCGAGTTGGATGCAACCTTTTACCCATCTGAAGGTATTATCGCTTTTGTTGCAAAGCCCGGTTTGGCTATGCCAGGATATCCGTCCGGGTCTGTAAATACAGACCGGAATTCCGCGATCGCGTGCAATCGTTGCTAACTTTTCGGCAACCCATTTACTCTGAGCGTAACCAGTATCTATCACTTCCTCAGAATTGATAGAATCCTGTTCTCGAATGACCCTGACTCCAGAACCGCCCGCCGGAGAAACAGCATTAGTGCTAGAAATAAAATGCACTGGCTTAAGTTTAATTAAACTTGCCAATCTCAAAACTTCCTGAGTTCCCAGTACATTGGCGGCTTTAAGGGCAGAGTATGGGTAAGTAAAATTAACTAAGGCACCATTGTGATAGATGACATCGATTTGACTAGCCATGTCTCGAAATTGTTCATCCGAAAGCCCTAAAAACGGTTTAGACAGCTCTCCCATAATCGGGATAATTCTGGAGCTGAAATTTTCATCCCAAAGTGAGTAGGATTCCAGGCTATTTTGTAGCCGTTCTTTCCCAGACTCTGCATTAGTAGCACGTACCAGACAATAGATATCTGCTTGTGTTTGTTGCAAAAGTTCGGAGAGTAAAAAAGCTCCTAAAAACCCAGTTGCTCCAGTTAAAAAGATGCAACTTGGTTCAGTGACTAACTCAACAGGTATAGAGTCAGGGCGAATTGTCGGATCTAGGACAGCTTCAGCGTCTAGATTTAAATTCGAGGCGGGAGAAACAAAAGGAATGACTCCCTGTTTCATTTCGATGTTTTTCCCTAAATCGGCGATGGTAGGAGCATCAAAAAAATCGCGCAAGGTCAGTTCTATCTGGAAAGTTTCTCGCACCTTGGCAAGTAACTGAGGGATGAGTAAAGAGTGTCCCCCTAGGTCGAAGAAATTGTCATAAATCCCGACCTTTTGAAGTTTGAGAAGGTGAACCCAAATTCCGGCAAGTACCTCCTCAACGCTGTTGCGAGGAGCTACAAACGTATCTGCTACGGGTTTTATTGTCTCCGGTGCTGGCAATGCCGAACGGTCTATTTTGCCATTTGGGGTAAGCGGTAAAGCTTTCAAAACTACGAAAGCAGAAGGCACCATGTATTCGGGTAGCTTCTCTTTGAGGAAGGAACGCAGATCGTTAATGAGTGCTGAATTTGAAACGATATAAGCCACTAAACGTTGTCCCACATCCTCTCGCAGCAAAACAATACTCTGGCGTACCCCAGGAAATTGAGACAGTACCGCCTCAATTTCCCCTAACTCAACCCGGAAACCCCGAATCTTCACCTGGTCGTCAATTCGTCCGAGAAACTCGATGTTTCCGTCGGGTAAATAACGAGCCAAGTCTCCGGTTTTGTAAAGTTTTGAGTTTTGAGTTTTGAGTTTTGAGTTAGGTGGGACGTCTTGTAACTCATTCCTCAAAATAGAGAACTCATCTCTCTCGATGAAGGAGTCGATAATAAATTTTTTGGCTGTCAGTTCCGGCTGATTTAAATAACCTCGCGCCAAACCAGCACCACCGATGTATAACTCACCCGGTACGCCAATTGGAACTGGCTGAAGATGAGCATCCAAGATATAAATCTGCGTGTTCGGGATTGGACGACCTAGAGGAACTGTTTCAGAAATACGATCCGCTTTCCCATCTGCTACCCGATCTGCTACCTGATAGGTAAGTACGCCTACTGTTGCTTCTGTTGGCCCGTAATGGTTGAAGATTTGGCAGTTGGAAGCTAGTTTTTGAATTGTCTCAATCAAATTCCAAGTTAAAGCTTCACCACCAAGGATTAATCGCTTTCTAGGTAAGATGTGCGCGGGGTTAGAAGCTGTCAGTAAAGCCGATAGGTGAGAAGGAACAATTTTGAGGCAATCAATGGGATGTTTTTGAAAGTAATTTGTCAGTGCTTCTGGGTCAGTTGCGCGTTCTTGGGAGACTATATGGAGACACCCACCCGTACACAAAGCCGGGAAAACAACTGTATGACCTAAATCGGCAGCAAAAGTGGAAATAATTGCATAACTGGCACCTGCTGGCAAATCTAGTCTGTTAATAATACCGTTGACGTAATTCAGCAGTTGTTGATGCTCGACGGCAACTCCTTTAGGTGTGCCAGTGGAACCGGAGGTGTAGATTACATAAGCGAGGTTTGAGGGCTTTTGGATGGAATTTTGGCTTTGGACTGGGATGGTTTCCCAATTTGTATCTAGACAAAGGACTTTGGCACTGTGTTGGGGAATTTCTAAAAACCGTTTCTGAGTTAACAACACTGGCACTTGAGCATCTTGCAACATCAAGGCGAGGCGTTCTTTTGGCATTGCCGGATCTAGCGGTAGATATGCACCGCCTGCCTTGAGAATGCCTAGCATTCCCATCACCATTTCTAGAGAACGTTCAACGCAAATACCAACGACGACCTCTGGTTTAACTCCCAAGTTTTGCAGGTGATGCGCTATTTTGTTGGCACGATCGTTGAGTTCGCGGTAGGTTAATTGTTGATTTTCAAATACAACGGCAATGTTGTCTGGCGTGCGTTCTACTTGTTCTTCAAACAGTTGGTGGATGCACTTGGATTGGTGGTAATCAGTTTGAGTGTTGTTGAATTCAACTAATAATTCGTGTCGAGAGCGATCGCTAAGTATATTTAACTGACTGATTGCGGTTTCTGGATTGTTAGCAGCACTTTCCACTAAGCTATGAAATTGTTCTGCCAAGGCTTGAATCGCCTCTATACCGATGATGCCAGCATCATAGTCAAACTTTGCACTCAGCGACTCATCCCGACGCACGCAAGAGAGTTTGACTTTGAAGCGATCGCAGCAGAAGTACTGCTGGTAAATCGAAAATGATAAATCGCCAGCCGAATACGTGTTTAGCTGTTCTTCAAACTCGAAACCAAAGGGGAAAACGGATAAATTTGCAGTGCCAATATCTTCCCGACAGAAATACTCTTGCCAGTTATCAGCATCGCTTAGAGACTGCTGAACTTGCTGCAATACATCACTCAATTTCAAGCTGTCTTCTAGATGAGTGCGAAGCGGTATAAATTTGGCAAACAGTCCTAAAGCTGACTCTAATTCTTCGTATTTTCGACCACTAAAAGCAGTGCTAACGATGACATCTGACTGTCTAGTTAGTCGCCAAAGTAGAGTTTTCCAGCAAGTGAGTAAGACGGCTGAAATAGAAGTATTGTAGCTTTGCGCGATCGCTGTAATTTTGGTAACTAAATCTGGCTCAATCTGGTACTCAATTGACTTGGGTTTAAACTTAGCTGATAAAGCAAGCAGTTTTTTCTCTAAAGGTAGCTTCAAATTAGCTAAGTTAGAGAATTGCTGTTTCCAGTATTTTTTACCCGTTAAATCATCCTCATCCTCAAGCAATTGATTCTGCCACTCGGAAAATTGCACGTATTGCACAACTTCTTCCTCGGCTATTTCCTCACTTTGAAGATTTGCGACATATCCTTGACTAATTTCTTTTACTAGATTCTTCAATGTCCAACTGTCGGCGCAAAGAGAAGGTAAAGTGGCAATTAAAATATGTTTGTCATCCGACAGAGTTATGAGGGATGTACGCAGCAGCGAACCGCCTGGTTCGGAAGTAGAAATTGAGCGCCTTTCTTCTTGAATAATTGCCTCGATTTTTGCTTCTTGGCCCAGGGGATTGTAATTAGTTAGATTGCTGGAATGCCAAGAGGTGATGTGGAAGCGATCGCTAACTAATTGTATCGGAATTTTTATCCCGGGTTCTCGATGGAAACTTGTCCGGAGAATTTCATGACGATTGATGATTTGCTGCACAGCCTCTTTTAAAGCTGTTGCATTGAGATTGCCTTCTATCAAAATGGCAGACTGGGCGCAATAATTGGCGTTATCTTGTTGCAACGACCAAAGATATTTTTGTTGAGGAGAGATCCGAAATCCATTTATAGTTTGCATTTTTTAATATTCTCGCTACATTGCTTAATTTGCAAAACAACTTAAACTCGTTTGTCAATAAACTTTGGCAAGGAAACCGCAGATAATTGTTCGGATTTCTCAAAAAAAACTTATTTAAAGTTTAAGGCGAAAAATGCTAAATCCCTTTGCGGTTTCCTTGGCACTTCTTTGCGTTTAAAAACCTTCCTTTAAATCTCTTCGCCAGTCATCATTTCTCCCATAGCAACCACAATCTTCCGCGAACCTACAAATGGGTTACGGCTGTGTGCAGCCAACATATTGTCCAACATTAAGATGTCTCCTTCCTGCCAACGAAAACTAATAGATGCCTGTCGATAAACTTCTTGAAGTTCGGCTATTACAAAATCTTCAATAGGAGTGCCATCTCCGTAATAGACATTCCGGGGCAAGTTTTCCTCTCCAAATACAGATAATAAAGAGGCGCGGACTGCTGGATCTAAGCAGGAGACATGGTGCAAGAAAAGTTGATTAAAAAATACCGTTTCTCCCGTTTTTGGATGCTTGGATATCGCCGGACGAATCTGGCGAGTTCTCAACCCATTGTCTTCTCTCCACTCAAATTCGATTGCAGCTTTCCGGCAATAATCTTCTACTACACTTTTATCGGTCGTTCTAAAAAACTCTTGCCAGCTAACATCTAATCCATCTGTATAGTTACGGACGTACATAATTTCCTTTTCGGCAAATCTTTCTTTAAGTTGGGAGTCGAGTAGCTGGTACACTTTGCGACAGTCAATAATGGGGGTTTCTCCGCCTTGCTGTGCAGCTTTGACACAGAAGAACCAAATTTTTAAAGGCCAGCGGTGTAAATGCGAACTCTCGTTATGAAATAAGATAGCTTTATCCGCCGGATAAGGGGTGGAACCGTAAACTTGCCCGCTAACTCCTTCGCGGGGTAAGTCTCCGTATTCCCCAAATAATTGGGGACAAATGGCTTGGGCAAATTGCTCAAAAATAGAAACTAAAGGTTCGTTAAAGCCTCGGAATAGAATTGCTCCATGTTGTAATAACTTCGTTTGGATTAATTCTTGGTTATTTTTTGCCCAGTCAACGATATCAACCTCGTTTACCGCAGGTTTGAGAACTAAGGGGAATGTTTCCCCTGCTTGTAAATATTCGGTTTTGACTAATTCGCCTTTGGGCAGAGTAACTGCTTTTGGTTTGATGTTTTTGAACTTGCTGAAGTTACTCTTTTCGCGTTTGACTTCTTGCATGGCTTGTTGTTTCTTTTCAGCTTCGGTAAGTATTTCTAAACGATTAAGGCGCGTATCCGGCTGCACGACGATGCTGTTCAGGAGGGTTTCAAAATGAGCGGATAGGCGCGCGATCGCATCCGCATCAAATAAATCGGCGTTGTACTTCCAACTGCCAACAATGCCATCCTCTGTTTCAGACACGAATAGCACTAAATCAAATTTTGCTGTCCCGCCCTCTACTTCGATTGGGGTTAAAGTTAAACTCGAAAGTTCTAAAGTAGGTACGGGCGTATTTTGCATCACGAACAACACTTGAAACAGGGGAGTGCGGCTCAAATTTCTTTCAGGACGCAGTTCCTCGACCAACTTCTCAAAAGGCAAGTCTTGATGGACATAAGCTTTTAAAGTAATGTCGCGCACTCGCTTCAGCAATTCGCGGAAACTGGGGTTGCCACGCATATCGGTGCGTAAGACCAAAATGTTGACAAAGAAACCAATCAACGATTCAGTTTCAACTTGAGTGCGATTGGCGACATCGGTGCCAACAATGATGTCATCCTGACTGGTATAGCGGTGCAGCAGCGTCTGAAAGGTTGCTAGCAGTGTCATGAAGAGGGTTACATCTTCTTGGCGGCTAAGTACATTTAGTGCCCCAGACAGTTTTGGAGATAGCTCAAAGGATTGAATACCAGCTTGAAAAGTAGAAGCAGCGGGTTGTTTGGTGGGTAGTTTCATCTGGGGCGGATTGTGGCCTAACTGCTGCTTCCAGTAATCAAGCTTGGCTTCCAAAACTTCCCCTTGCAGCCATTGTCGTTGCCAAACTGCATAGTCTGCGTACTGTATGGGCAATTCGGGCAGTGGCGAGGGTTTCTCGGCACAAAGGGCTTCGTAGAGGGTTGCCACTTCCCGAATCAGTACCCCCATAGACCAGCCATCAGCAATGATGTGGTGCATGGTTAGCAGTACCGCATTCTCTGCCTCATCCAGTTGTAATAACGTGACGCGCAGCAACGGCAATTGAGTGAGGTCGAAAGGTCGTTGCGCTTCCTCCGTAGCAAGTCGCAGCACCTCAGCGTCTCGTTCGGATGGTGGCAATCGCAGGTCTATTACTGGCAGTTTGAAAGTCGCAGAGGGGATAATTAC
>NZ_JACJOQ010000662.1:0-9497 GCF_014695635.1 Coleofasciculus sp. FACHB-712
ATTTTAAGCCACGGCAATCCCGATGTGGTGCTGTGCGAACGGGGTATTCGCAGCTTCGATAACTATACGCGCAATGTGCTGGATTTAGGCGCGGTAGCGGCTTTGAAGCAGATAACCCACTTACCAGTCATTGTCGATCCGTCTCATGCCGTCGGTAAGCGGGAATTAGTAGCACCTTTGGCAAAGGCTGCGATCGCCTGTGGTGCAGATGGCTTAATTATTGAGTGTCATCCAGAACCCGAAAAATCTGTTTCCGATGCTCGTCAGGCGCTTTCCTTAGAAGATATGGTGGATCTCGTTCATAGCTTAAGACCTGTAGCAGCAGCTGTTGGGCGAAATATATCGGAAGTAGGGGTGGGTTTCAGTTTAAAACCTGCCCCTATTCATTTCTCTGCCAAAAAACCATGTGGACTTACGGCTTAATCCCATTGATTAATTCTGTCGCTATTTGCGTTCCTTCTTAGCCCCCAATTCATGAGGTTGGGGGGATCTGCTGCCATGTGTTAGATTTCTCAAGGAATTTTAGAAGAGGTGCGATCGCTAATTTCTGCTAATACCAATTCTTTATGAGCATTATTTATTTTCTGTAGGGACATAGCAATGCCATGTCCTTACACAACAATCGAATGCATTGTTATAAAGAGTTGGTATAATTCAATTCCTTCACAATCGCAACGGGAAGTCTACAAGCAGACTTTAACCGAAGATGACAAATATTAGTCTCATTGCCTCAACAGGTGTCGAGAAAGTTGACGCGATCGCCTGCGAAATTATCGGCAAAATCGGGGAAAGTTTTCCAGGTCGCATTCGCGGCTATTATTTGGAAGGCAGTTATGCTGATGGCACTGCGGTAGCTACCAGTGATATCGATCTGCGCGTCGTTTTTAACGGTAGCCTGACTTCTGACGAACGACAGGAATTCGCACAGATAAGCGACGAGTGCCAGAAAATTACCTCTATAGAACTGGGTATGACCGCAGACAGTGAAGAAGCACTGTTTCGGATTGGTGCCGTTAGGTTCCAGAAAGGCACGCTTCTGATATATGGGGAAGACATTCGCCCTCTAGTTCCAATAAAGCCAATAGATAGCTATACCCTGGACAGTATGCACTTTCCATATCGGTTGTTGACGCGATCGCGTGGCAATCCGGAGGTGTTAACGTTTCCTCTCGACTATCCCGATCCGGACGGTGAGTTTTATGGTTGCGATCGCCGTCAGATGCGTGCGTCGGATGGAACGATTCACTACGGAACTAAAGATTTAGTGTTAAATGTTCTTTGTCCGGCGACTGCACTCATCGCCCTAGATGCCGGACAATATGTCGTAACGAAGCGCGAATGTGTTATCCAGTACCGCAAATGGATTAATGACGAGTGGACGGCGCTTGTAGAAGACATTTACGAACAATGCCGCAATTATTGGAATTATCGGGTGCCGGAAGCAGAGGCAAATCGAAAGCAACTGAGGGAATATTGTAAAAGCGCTTTAGCTTTCGAGAACTATTTTCTTTGGCGCTACAAAGCATTTTTGCTTGACGAGTTGCAGCATCCAGAGGAGTTTCGCCAGTTGTATGCTGTGAAACGGTTGGGACAAATTATCTATCCTGACCAAGCGGTGAAGTTGGCTTTAGAAAATGTAAAAAAGAGCAATTCTCCAGAAATTCAGTTAACAGTTGATGCCACCTTACAAAGATATCTCTCGTTCTCAGGTTGAGCCGAAAAACCAGAAAATCAACACTCAAGTTACATCTAAAAACTAGGTTGCGATAAGATACGTTTCATGACTGCTCAAGCTACGTTAAAGACAAATAGGTTAGTGTTGCGTCCGCTCACTTTTGAGGATGCCCCATTTATCCAGACATTTGCTAGCGTTCGTGAACTCGCTGACGCCATGATTTCCATTCCTCATCCCTACCCTAATGGTGAAGCTGAGCGATACATCTCTAAGCAACTTGCAGAGTTTGAAGCGGGTCATTCTGTCACATTTGTGATTGAGAGTAAATCTGAGAGTGTGTTTAGCGGAATTATCGAGGTTCGAGATATTGAACGGGAGCATTCTCAGGCTGAACTGAGTTTTTGGTTAGCAGTTGAAGCATGGGGACAAGGTTACATGAGTGAAGCATTGAAACCAGTGCTTCATTTCGGTTTTGAAGATTTATCTCTCAATAGGCTCTATGGCTATCACATGGTCAGAAATCCAGCTTCGGGAAAAGTATTTCAGAAAAACGGGTTTGTACAAGAAGGGGTGCTACGCCAGCGAGTGCGAAAGTCGGGAGTATTTGAGGATGTGGCGTTATGGGCAATTCTGCATAGAGATTGGCAAAATTCTCTAAAAATTATTGGTAAAGGATTTCACTCCACTTCATAAAAAGACTGATACAGATCCCCTTACAAAAGGGGCAAAGAGCAAATTCCAAGTGTATCGCTATTAAAGGTAATTTGTATGAGCCTATTTTAATTGGCGTAAAGACGCGATTAATCGCGTCTTTACAATGCACCCGAGAGAATAAGCAGTATTACATCACATCTCGATTTTTTGTTTTAACCCGCTCATAAAACTCCTCTATTACTTCAATAAAAGAACTATCTTTCTTCCAAAAAGGCGGAAAATCCCCCTGCTTTTTAATCAAAATTGCTGGCAAGCTTGCCAGCGATGCCACTTCAACAGTTTGAGGCAGTCGCTTAGTCCCCAGCCAAAATTCTCTATGATTTATCTTCTCCGTAACCGGGACTTTTTGCAGTGGGGTATAGTAAGACACGGAGGATTCTAAAGGGATTTCTTTTGCTGTGAGTTCAGTAGATAAAACTTCTCCTAAAGGAGATTTTGCCAGTTCTGCTTGCAGTGCCTCTTTAGATAAACCTCTGAGTTCAAACAAGAGAAACGGATTGTGGTCTAGTTGGGACGCTACCAAGTAGTAGACACCCGCGATGTGTTTGCAGGGATTGGCATAATCTGGACAGGAACAATTGGTTTTAAAATCTTTGCGATTGTGGGGGAGAAGATGCAATCCTAGGTCAGAAAAAGCATCTTCAATATTATCGGGAACTTCATTCATCAATAGCTTGGAGACAAAGCTAGCTTTTGATGAAAGGTGTTTAATCGCCTTCGACCAACTGGATTTATCAATCGGTGTAATTTCAATATTGATAATATAGGTTGGCTCTTTATAAACTCCAAAATAGGGATTCACTGAACCTTTGACAACAGCATTAATTTCATTCTGGTCAATTTTGTAGTGGAGGACTTTCCCCCCATTCGCATAGGAACGTCCTCGTCCTAATCTCGCAGGATCGGTAAAAGCTTCTAAGGCTTGAATGAAGCGTTTTCCCCACCAGGTACGGCTAAATTGAGCCATGATTACTCCAAGATTGCAGCTTTGTTCAGTGAAATCAGTTGTTTAAAGGCTTCGTTATCAAGTTCTGTCAGCCAAGCTTCATCGGTACCGACAACAGCAGAAGACAGCTTTTTCTTATCTTCAATCATTTTATCGATGCGTTCTTCCAAAGTCCCAATTGCAATAAATTTGTGAACAAATACATTTTTATTCTGACCAATCCGAAAAGCTCTATCTGTCGCCTGATCTTCAACGGCGGGGTTCCACCAGCGGTCAAAGTGAAAGACGTGATTTGCTTTCGTTAGCGTAATGCCAACGCCGCCAGCTTTGAGAGAGAGAATAAACACTGATGGTTCAGTTTCTGGGTTTTGAAATTCGGTAATCATTTGTTCTCGCTTGTTGCGGTTGGTGCCTCCATGAATGTAATAAGTGTTGTAGTGACAAGTATGCTTGAGGTATTTTTCTAGGGAGTCGCAGATTTCCTTGAATTGGCTAAAAATTAACAAACTTTCGCCTTCAGAAATGGCTTCCTCAACCATTTCTGCAAGACGGCTAAGTTTATGCGATCGCGCGGTTGAAAATTCGCTCCCATCTTGTAAAAATTGCGCTGGATGATTGCAGATTTGTTTCAGCCTCAGCAAGGTTGACAAAATTAACCCTTTGCGCTGAATGCCTTCGGAATCATTAATTTTTTCGCTCACATCTTTAACGACAGCTTCATAAAGAGAAGCTTGTTCTTTCGTCAAATTGCAATATAGTTTTTGTTCGACTTTATCCGGTAGATCGTTAATAATTGATTGGTCGGTCTTGACTCGACGTAAAATAAAAGGTTCTACCAATTTCTTCAAAGTCGTAGACTTCACCCGATTATTGTCTTTCTGAATCGGAATCTCAAAACCTTTACGAAATTGTGCTTCTTTACCTAAATAGCCAGGATTCAGAAAGTTAAAAATCGACCATAAATCCAGTAACCTATTTTCTACTGGGGTTCCCGTTAGTGCCAGTCGATGGTTAGCGGTCAATTTTAAAATTGCCTTAGTTTGAGCAGCTTTAGGATTTTTAATATTTTGCGCTTCATCCACCACCACTCGATGCCATTTTAGGCTGTGCAAAAGTTTTTCATCTTTTCGAGCCAAAGTAAACGATGTAATCACGACATCATGCTTAAGGCAAGCTTCTTTAAAATCAGCGACTTGTTGAATGCGGCTAGTGCCATGATGCACCATTGCTTGTAGATGAGGAGCAAATTTTTCGATTTCTTTTTGCCAATTTCCAACAACTGATGTCGGTGCAATCAACAAAGTTGGTAAGATTGAATTTGTCGATTCTTTTTCATTCACCAGCCGAGCAATGACTTGAACCGACTTACCCAATCCCATATCATCGGCAAGACAACCATTTAGACCGAGCATTTCCAAATATTGCAACCAGGACACGCCGCGTTTTTGGTATTCGCGTAAATTCCCCTGCAACTTCGGCGGATTTTGAACCGGCTCCAGTCTACTTTTATCCTCCAATTTCGCCATCATTTCTGACAATGTCTGGTCATGCTCGACTTCAATATCATCCTCCGCTGCTGCGGCTAATTTCATGAAATCTAACAAAGTCATTTCTGGCTGTTCTTTAGCCTGAGATTGCCAGAATTCCAACATCTGCTGCATCTTTTCTTGGTCTAGTTCTATCCACTGACCGCGAAATTGCACCAGCGGCGTTTTAGCTTTGACGAGTTGCTGCCATTCTTTTTGAGTAACCGGCTGACCGCCAATTGATAGCTCGTATTGATATTCAACAATCGCGTCTAAATTAAAGTATCCTTTGTTAGCAGCTTTGGATTTACCAACGCTTCGAGAAGACGTTTTTAGCCGAACTCTAGCTTTCCGACGACCATCCGGCGTCCACCAGGCGGGAACGATGACTTTGTAACCGGAATCTTCTAATACCCAGGCGCTTTCTTTGAGAAATTCAAAGGCTTCTTGCAGATTAAGTTGCAACCCGATTGGCTGGTCAGTTTCCAATCCCTGCCATAGTTTAGGGTACATCCGCGCTGCATATCCCAAATTCAAAAGCAGATTATTTTCAAAATCTTTGCCAAAGTATTTTTGAATATCTTTTTTACTTTTCTGATTCAGCCGCCAATAATCCCCTAAAGAAAGTTTTAAGGATGGATCTTGTTTGGAGTTAGCCAAGAAAACAATTTGCCAGTTATCTGTTTCAGAGTTAGCTTCTTTTAACTGAAAGCAAAGGTCAAAATTTCCCGTATTTTGGCTGCGGGTTAGTTTAGCTTTCCAGCCATACCATTGTTTGTATTCTTCTAAAGCTTTTTCGGTAGTTTGCGGATTTTTGCTGTCCGGATAGAAACAATCATAAAGGATGGTATCTGTAATCTGCTGATCGAATTTAGCAGTCGAGGGAGTATGGGTGACAATTTCATGCAACAGACATTCAGAAAAGTGACGAAGTAAGCTTTCTTTAGAAAAGAATTCTACTGCTGTCCGGGGTACGGCAGAACCGGCAACGCAGACTAAAGGCATATAGTCTACGTATCTTTGAATTAATGTTTCATATTTTTCAGAAACAATTTCCCATCCTGAATAAATTTCAAAGGAATTAGCGGTTTGCTTGCGTTTTCCTTTGGTTACAGCAGGAAGTTCTCGATATTTGAGGCTGGGAATATATTGGTCTTTGAATATAATTTGTTTAAATGCTTGGGTATAGTGATACCAAAATAGGAGGTCTGAACCGATAATAATTTCACCAAAGTTATGTAGAGCCAAGAAGTGAATATCGTTAAGCAGTTTAATAACATTATTGACCTTGGCATAGCTATAACTGCCGGTTTTTACCCTAGCGTTAACTTCATAGGTATCAATTTCCCAGTCCGTAAATTCTTCATAGTCTTCGTTAACTTCTTCTTCCAAATATTTAATTAATTCAGGAGAAGGAAGAGGCTGGTTGTTCGCGGTGGGAAGAGCAATGTATTGAGTAGAAATATTCTCGCTAATCTTATGATAGGGTGCTGTGGCGATTCCCAGTTCATTGGTTAGAAAAGCTTCCAAGTCGTCTTTGGCAAGATGGCTGGGATGGATGTTTTTTTGCGAGTTGCGGCGTTTTTTGAAAATTGGGGTTTCTACCCACAGGTAAAATGCACCTGTTTGTAGGAAATTAGCTTCTGCCTTAGGAATCCAAGTACCGTGGAGGATTTTCATAGGTAGATGCCTCAAGGAGAGTTTTCTGAAATTGTAGCGGGTTAAGGATGCGAACCTCTCGCAGAAGCCGTCCCTTGGGGACATGGCTTCTTATCTGTTGCAATATATTTAGTTGTTTGCGTCCCTACTGTCAAGTTTTCTAACTGGGTTCTGGATTAAAAAATGTAACGGTAAAAGTTAAAATCCGAGCAAAAGAGAGCTTTCTACAAAAAACAAAGATTGGTCTTAGAAAGGCAGCGAATATGCTAAACGGTTACTTTCAGTTGTGGCTGCGGCTTTTGGAGGGATTCACCCTCTTGCAAATAGGCTTGTACAGATAGCCATCGTAATTGCTGTATACACAGTTACAGCCCGTAACTTCCCCACCAGAGATAGATGTTAGCCATGCTAGTAGTTGCACCTACAGACTGACAGCGGTTCTACCGCTAGCACGACAACATTTAAATTGGCGATTGTTATTCTGATTAAGGAAAAAAACACCGGATGGGCGTTATGCCGCAGTGGCCCAGAATCGGACATCAAAGAAGAGCGACGTCAGATGTCCGAACGGTTTAAATAACAAAAGGCCTAGAAGGTGTGGAGTTTTTGTCGCTTCCTCCACTTTGTTACTACCGAGGGGAGGCGCAACCCTCCATCAGAGCGGTCTTAGGTAGTAAACGCTTGTGCTGTAACAACTCATTGTCTATGCAAAAAAGCCTTGACTCCTTTTGGAGTCAAGGCTTTTCTGTCTGATTATCTTATTTGCATCCTAAATGATTTGTGAAGGCGAGATCCGCGATTTCCAGACAGAAGTTGGGGATCTCAAGGGCTGGCTCATTACTCAAATAGAATTGCTATATCTGCGATCGCTGTTGGCAATTTTCTGTATTTCTTCAGCAATTTATTTTCGCTACCCTCAGCCCCTTTTTAAAACCTGTAGGCATAGCAGGCTCCCCAAACCCCTCTCCGACCTCGATAGAGGGGTTTTGAAGAGGAATGCACTAGGTTAGATTTGCGAGGCCTTTGAGCGAATTAGAAAAACTTGCACATGGCGTGGCTTATCTGGGAACAGGTTCATAATTGGTTCCTTGCAACAATAATGAAACCAGCGGGGATGCCATGAGGGTAGTGATAATTGCCATAACGACCATGATGGTAAATAAGGTTGGAGTAATTACACCTTCCTCTAAACCAATGTTGAGGATAATTAACTCCATCAATCCTCGTGCGTTCATTAGCGCCCCAATGGTTGCGGACTCGCGCCAACTTTCACCGGCGACTTTTGCTGCCAACATACAAGCTAGCCCTTTCCCCGCGATCGCTATCAGGATAATCAGTAATGCGATCGCCCAGAGTTGCGGCGTGTTGACTAACCCGATTTGCGTGTTCAGTCCGGAGAAAACGAAGAAAATCGGGAGCAAAAACGAAGTCGTCAAAAACTCCGTGTGGTGGCGCACTTGGTCGGCAAATTCGCCCCGTGGCATCACTGTGCCCAGAATAAACGCCCCAAACACCGCATAGATGCCTACCAAATCGGTAAACCACGCGCATACCATCAAAACGACTAAAACTAATGTCAGGGTTTGCATCGTCACGCCCTTCTCTTGCTTCGTCCGACGTGCGAAAAAGGTAAATGCCGGTCGTCCGACGAAAATCATCAACAACACGTAGCCAAAACCCCCGCCAATCGCAAAAGCGGCAATACTGGCGCTGCCTTTAATGCTGGCAAGTACAATCGCTAGCAAACACCATGCCGTCGCATCATCGATCGAACCAGCTGCCAGTGCCAGCGTCCCGAAGCGGGTTTTGGCGATGCCGCGTTCGTATAGCATCCGGGCGAGCATCGGAAATGCTGTAATCGACATGGATGCGCCCAGATATAAGGCTGCTGCCGGACGAGTAATTCCAGGTTTGAAGAGTTCGCCATTGCCGTACAACAACAAAGCTGCGATCGCGCCTAAGATAAAAGGAGCCAAAATTCCTGCCCCAGATACCAAACCGGCACTCTTGACTCGGCGCTTGATCAAATCGGTATTAAACTCTAAGCCGATCAAGAACATATAAATGACCAACCCAATCTGGCTGATGGCAAAGAGAATCGACATCGATGGGTTGGGAATTTTCGTCGCCGCATCAATCACAATCGGGGCTTTGGGGAACAGCCATTGCTGCACATCAGGAAGCAGCAGACCAAACAGAGATGGCCCTAACATCACCCCCGCGATCATCTCGCAGACAACATCGGTTTGACCAAAATAGCGCCGCCCAATCATCGACACAATGCGACAAGTAGCGAGAATAACGGTTAGTTGCAGCAATAACTTTAAAACGAGATCAAAATTCGACATCCTATGCCTCTGGGTCGGGAGTGTTGCGATGTATCTAGGAGTAAAGTGCTGAGAGTTTATATAGAATCAGCGCTTACATCCCGATTTCCGTACCCAAACTTTTTTCAGCAAGTTTTTGCAACATAACCTAGAAAGTTGCTCTAGGAATCTAGGGAATATTATTAATGTGAGAAAATTTCACACCCCATTAGAATGAATATAGAATCAGTAAGCGGCTGTAAGACTTTAACCTGCTAAGCGTGCGGCTTTCTATTCAGAAAATACACCTTTTGGTATTAGGATTGGTTTACTGAGTTCTTCTCCTTCTGCCGTTAGATGCCTTTTCTAACACGGCTAAATTAAAGAAACTCCTCATGTCAGTCCCCAAAGATCCTCTTCAGCCAATAAGAAATCGACTTCTTGCCGCTTTGCCTGACGAGGAGTACGAACGTCTGGTTCCCCATCTAGAACCCGTCTCGCTCCCACTCAATCAAGTCCTCTACGAACTTGGCGTACCAATTGAATACGTTTATTTTCCCCAACAGGGAATTGTTTCTTTACTCAGCGTGCTGGAAGATGGCTCGACTGTGGAAGCTGGAATGGTGGGTAATGACGGAATGGTAGGTCTCCCCATAATTTTAGGAGGCAAC
>NZ_JACJOQ010000663.1:0-5750 GCF_014695635.1 Coleofasciculus sp. FACHB-712
AGCACGATCGGCATTTACGTGACAAAATTCATTAGGAATGCCAAAAAGTGTGAGGAGAGACCGTCTTGAAACTGTTTCGTGCCCCTCTAAAATTTTGCCTCGCGGTGCTAGTTAACGCTTTAGCGATCGCTAGCATTGCCCAAGCAGCAGAATTTCCAACTGTGTCAGAGGAAACCGTTCATCCCTTTCCCCAGGATACTGACACTCTAGTTGGGTCAGATGCCGTTTCTCAGGGAACTGAAGAGACTGACGCGATGGATCGAGTCAGCAACGTATCGCAGTTGCGAGATGTAGAACCGAGGGATTGGGCGTATGAAGCACTGCGATCGCTTGTTGAACGTTATGGCTGTATTGCAGGATATCCGGATGGCACCTTTCGTGGCAATCGGGCGCTGAGTCGTTATGAATTTGCGGCTGGGTTAAATACCTGCTTGCAGCAAATTGAGAAATTGATTGCTGCTAGTTCAGCAGATTTTGTCACCAAAGACGATTTAGGAACCTTACAACGGCTGATTGATGAATTTGGAACAGAACTGACGGCGCTGCGGGGTCGAGTGGATACTTTGGAAGCTCGAACAACCCAACTGGAAGCTCACCAATTTTCTACGACCACTAAATTAGGCGGTGAGGTTATCACCTATGCAGGTGATGCTTTTGGTGAGAATGCTAGCGATGTAAATAACGCTACTCTCGGTCATCGGACTCGCATTGATTTTAATACTAGCTTCACTGGAAAAGACCGTTTAAGAACTCGATTTCAAATCACTAACTTAAGACAGTTTGACACTGGGGCAACATTTGGTGGAGGGCCAGATCCAGGCTTAACAGGTGAAACTCGGTTTACTCCCAGTAGCGTATCTCAAAATAATGAAGCCAGAATTAGCCAATTAGAGTATCGCTTTCCAGTAGGAGACAAACTCAAAATTTATATTGAAGCGGGTTCAATCGATCCGTCGTATGTAACAGATACAATTGCTCCTTTTATCGACACTTCTACGGGTGCTATTTCTAATTTTGGTCAAGTCAATCCTGTGTATTTTCCCTTGGGAAATCGAGCGGGGATTGCAGCAAATTATAGCCTTAGCGAAGCCCTCAGTTTAGATGTTGGTTACTTTGGTGAAGACGCCCCTAACGGTCCTAGTAACCCAGGCAGAGATTCAGGTATATTTAATGGTGGTTACAGTGCTTTTGCCCAGTTGGTTTATAGTGGCGATCGCTTGAAACTTGGCTTGCTTTACCTAAACTCTTTTTCTCAAGCTTTTGGTGTCGATACTCTCGCAGGTAGCAACGCTGCCAAAGTCATCGATCTCACCGATCCTGATGGCAATCCTGTGGTTGGTAATGGTTATGGCGCACAAGTTAATTACCGATTTAGTCCCCGCTTTGAACTCGGTGGCTGGGTGGGTTACACTGCCGCCCGCGCTCTTGGTAATATCAAGGGGGATGCAGATGTCTGGAATTATGCGGTAACGCTGGCTTTCCCTGATTTGGGCAAAAAGGGAAATTTAGGTGGCATTGTGTTAGGGATGCAACCAAAGTTAACAGGGACTAGCAATCGTGCTTTAGCAGAGGCGATTGGTTTACCTCCCGGACAAAGAAGCGATCGCGATACCGGATATCACATCGAAGCTTTCTACAAATATCAATTAACCGAAAATATTTCGATTACTCCTGGTTTCTTTTGGCTAACAGCACCTAACCATGATGAGCGAAATCCCGATGCTGTGATTGGTGTGGTGAGAACGAGTTTCGTCTTTTAGAATCAAACAAACCTAACCTGCTGACTTTCTCCTCTTAGGAGAGGGTTAGAGGGAGGTGAAGAGGGTTTGGAGTAAGGTTAACAAACCTATGTTTTTTTATGAGCTTATTTATCATAAAAATTTTGAAAATGTAACTTTCTGTAAGCAAAATATCATCCTTAAGATAGTAGAAATGGTCTTGTGGTTTGAGTGTTAAATATTTATACATCAAGACATTAAGGACTTACTAGCCATGCCAAAAAGGAAATGGCTTTTTGCCATCCTATTTTCTATTACATTATCGATAAGTTTACTTTTTGGGGGTTGGAGAAGCGATCGCGTCTTTGCACAATCGCCACAATATCAAGGTAAAAAATTTGTGATGGTCACGTCAGCGGACTATCCACCTTATGAATTTCGAGATACGGCTAGCGGTAGCGCTGATATTGTAGGTTTCGACGTAGACATTGCCAACTATATTGCTAAAGAGCTAGGGTTTCAACTTGAGATTAAAGATACAGATTTTAGTGGCATAATCCCGGCTGTGCAATCAGGTCGGGCCGACTTTGCAATGGCTGGGATGACACCAACAGCAGAACGGAGAAAAAATGTTGATTTTTCCGAGATTTACTATGAAGCAAAAAACACAATTGTTGCTAGAAAAGGTAGTAACCTAACAACACCTGAAAGTTTAGCGGGAAAAAAAGTCGGCGTTCAATTGGGTTCAACTCAAGAAAAAGCTGCTAAAGAAATAAAGGGCACAAATTTGGTAGCCCTTAATAAGACTGGTGAAATTATCCAAGAAGTTAAATCAAATCGTATCGACGCTGCAATTATCGAAGATACCATCGCTAAAGGTTTTATTGCCAATAACCCAGATTTAGAATTTAATACGGTTCCGAATACTGGGGAAGCAGGGAGTGCGATCGCTTTCGCCAAAGGTTCGCCTCTAGTCAATGACTTCAACCGCGTTCTGGCAGAAATGAAACAGAACGGTGAAATAGAAAGGTTGGTGACAAAGTGGTTTGAAAATAATGGAAAAACTGAAACTCCCGCCAGCAGTTCCAGTTTAGCTTTCGCTAAGATAACGCCTCGGATTCCTTTTATTCTAAAAGGAATATTAGTAACTCTCCAATTCACTGCTATCTCAGCAATTTTGGGCTTCATTTGGGGGACAATCCTCTCTTTATTTAAGATTTCTACCTTTAAGCCACTGGTTTGGTTTGCAACAGCCTACACTTCTATCTTTCGAGGGACGCCGCTACTATTGCAAATCGCTTTAGTTTATTACGCAACGCCTCAATTGATTGGGTACAATATTCCGGCATTATTAGCCGGTGTCATTACTTTTACTCTCAACTCAGGCGCTTACATTTCTGAAACAATTCGCGGCGGTATTCTTGCCGTTGACAAAGGGCAACAGGAAGCTGCTTTGTCTTTAGGAGTTCCCTACAGACCGATGATGCTGGATATTATCTTGCCACAGGCGATAAAAAATATTTTGCCAGCATTAGTAAATGAGAGTATTGCATTACTGAAAGACTCAGCATTAGTCTCTACAATTGGGGTAACTGACTTGTTACGCCGCGCCCAAATTGTGGGTGCAGAACAATATATTTACTTTGAACCTTTGCTATTTGCAGGCGCGATTTACTATTTAATGGTCATGAGTTTAACATGGGGGGGTTATGTACTCGAACGAAGATTACAACGCAGCAGTTAAGGTTGAAGATTTGCATAAATCTTTTGGAAATCTGAAGGTTTTGCAAGGAATTTCGACTGAGATTGGACACGGGGAAGTTGTTGCGGTGATTGGCCCTTCAGGTTCTGGTAAGTCCACTTTCTTGAGGTGCATGAATTTACTGGAGGTGCCCACTTCGGGTAAGATTTATATACAAGGCGCAGACATCACTTCACGAAAAACCGACATTATGAAGGTTCGGCAAAATGTCGGGATGGTGTTTCAACATTTCCATTTATTTCCTCACAAAACTGTTCTTTCTAATGTGACGTATGCGCCTAAAAAGGTAAAGGGCATTTCTTCGGAAGAGGCGCGGCGAGAAGGAATGGAACTGCTGAATAAAGTAGGTTTATCAGAAAAGGCTGATGTTTATCCTTCTAAGCTGTCAGGGGGGCAGAAACAGCGGGTCGCGATCGCGCGTTCCTTGGCAATGAAGCCAGATATCATGTTGTTTGACGAACCGACCTCGGCACTCGACCCGGAAATGGTGAAAGAGGTGCTAGAGGTGATGAAAGACCTCACCAAAACTGGTATCACAATGGCAATTGTCACCCATGAAATGGGGTTCGCGCGAGAAGTTGCCGACCGCATTTTGTTTCTTGATGGTGGAAAACTGGCTGAAGATTCACCGCCTAGTAAGTTTTTTACAAATCCAGACTGCGATCGCGCTAAGCAATTCTTGGATAAGATCTTGTAAGAGATAATCGTTAGAGGCTGCATTCTTTCTGTATACACTTGGGCTAATCTACCACGCTCCTCAGAATTTTAGGCAGCCTCGTTCGCTCGTTTGAAGAATAGATCAGTTAGTTTTTAGCAATTGTTGTAGTTCCTGTCGGACTTTTGCTACTGTTTCTGCTTTCTCTTCGTCGCTTACCCATTTGTTTACCCAGAGTTGATTGAGAACCTTCTGTCTTTTTAGATAAACAAGTAACTTAAATTACAAACACCAGCTTTAAAAATATATTGTTTACTAAATATTTATGCTTCGATTACTCTTCATTTATCCTGAAATTAGTAGATACAAATTGACAGCGCTCTAAATATATCTTAGCAACTTTATCCATCGGGTTATGCCATAAACAATCTTGAAAGAGTTGTGCAGCTTCATGAAACTTTTGATTTTTGTAAAATAACAAAGCTTTTTCAAATATTGTTTTTGCGCTTAATTTACCATCTTTTAATTCCGCTAAATCTCCATCGAATACTTCATAAACTGTTACTTCTTCGGATTTACCTTTTATTTTCACCCGATCGATAATGCGGATGAAGTAATCAGATGAATTTTGTAATTGTAAAAAAGTCTGATGACTGATTAATAATGACACTCCATACTCTTTCGTCAATCCTTCAATACGGGAGGCTAAGTTGACAGCATCGCTAATGACAGTGCCCTGCATCCGGTTATTTCCTCCCACCGTACCCAGCATCAAAGAACCCGTATTGATGCCAATTCCGATTTGAATTGGATGATAACCAGTTTGGGCGCGATGCTGATTATACTCGGCAAGATTATGTAGCATTGTAATGGCTGCTTTAATAGCATCATCTGCACTACCACTAAACAGCGCCATAATCCCATCACCGATATATTTATCAATGAAGCCGTTATTCTCAGTAATAGCAGGCTCCATGCGGCTTAAAAAGGCATTAATAAATTGAAAATTGTCTGACGGCGTCATTTTTTCTGATAGTGCAGTAAAGTCTCGAATGTCGGCAAATAATACTGACATTTCCTGCTGTACTTGGTCGCCTAATGTGACATCAATAATGCTTTTTTTCTTCAAAAACTGAAGAAATTCACGGGGTACAAACCGCTCGTAAGCAGTGTTAAGTTGATAAAGTTGATCGATTAACTGAATTCGCTCTGCTTCTGCCTTCTTGCGTCGCGTGATATCTTGAAAGGCAGCGATCGCGTAGACAATTTCGCCCTTCTCATCAAAAATTGGCGTTGCCCACACCTCTATCGGGATAATCTTGTCTGCTTGGCGAACCTCCATATCATCAACAGTCGAGCAGGAGCCACTCAACGCCAGCGCTAGGGGCTGTTGGGCATTCGGGTACAACCGATCTGTCCCTGCCACATAAGCTTGATAAAGTTCTGGCAGGTGAGCGGTGGTGTCTTCCGGGGCGATGCCCTTGCCGAGAAGCCGCTGTGCTGTATGATTGGCGTAGTAGGGTTTGCCGCTCGCATCAATCACGAAAACACCTACCGGCACGGCTTCTAGAAATTGAGCCAACCTTCTCTCGCTGGCACGTACTGCCTCCTCTGC
>NZ_JACJOQ010000664.1:0-4398 GCF_014695635.1 Coleofasciculus sp. FACHB-712
ATCGCAGCAAATTCCAAATATCTATAAACCAGTTTCGCACCTGGGAAGTAGAAGAACCGCGATAGCGACACAATAGCCCAGCAGGAAGACGAGTAATGCCTGCTTGGTGAAGATTTTGCCCTGTCCCTTTCTTAAAAAAGGGTGAATGATTCCCTAGATTTCGTGCTTTTTCTACAATCTCTGGTGACACCGCTTGCCCAATCCAGACTAAACTCGCTACAACGGATTGCCCAGCTAAACCGTGAGGACTGTCGAGGATTTCTGTCCCGCCGGGTAACCATTGCCTGTCAATCCACAGAGGGCGTCCTTGCTGCCAGATTTCAGTATGCGATCGCCACTCTCCGTGTAAGAATCTCTCCCCTCTGGCACTGCGTCCAAAGCGTGTAATTTCCCAACCCAGCCAACTTGCTTCTGGAGCTAATTCTACCCGCAAGTCTTGTCGATACATCGCACCGTCAAAAATAATTGTTTCCTGCGGTAGCCACTCCAAAGTAGCACCCGCGTTCACCCCGATTTCAATCGTTTGACTCGCTGGCAATCCATTGCTGCGATAAACCTTACCGGCGGCAGCGGTAGTGATTAAGGCTTGGGCGTTGGGTTGGAGGTGGAAATTAAGCGATAAGCGATCGCCCCCCACAACACCCCCCGCTGTATGCAAAATTACACTATGACAAATCTCCGACCCTTCTGGATAAAATGGGCGCTGTACCTTCAGCGGTGCTTTTACGCGATCGCTAATCACCTGGGTTTTGCTTTGGGTTTTAGAAAACTCCAAGTTAAGAATGCCGTGCCATCCAGAGGATGAGGGATTTGCTACTGCCGGATCGAGGTCTTTCATTAAATTTGGTGTATAAATTGTTAATTTTTTACTCCGGAAAATCATCTTAAACAAAAATACCATTAAACTCGATTCAACCGAATATTCTTAAGTCTTTATACTGGAGATTCTTATGGCGGCTATCAGCTTTGAAAGCTTAAAAGACGAATACCAGCAACTCTTTGATAGCTGCAAAATCACTAAAAATAAAATTGAGCAAGTAGATAATATTTTAGATACCATTGATACAAATCGGGCTAGGTATGATGCGGTAGGGAAAAGACTGGCGATTCCCTGGTATGTGATAGCCATTATTCACAACATGGAATCTTCCTTAAATTTCAACACTCACCTGCATAATGGAGATCCGCTGACAAGAAAAACTATACGCGAACCAAAAGATCGCCCGTCTAGTGGGAATCCTCCTTTTACATGGGAAGAAAGTGCCATTGATGCTTTAACTTTTGATAAATTTGACCAATGGAAAGATTGGAGCCTTCCAAACATTCTTTTTAAGTTAGAAGGCTACAACGGTTGGGGTTATCGCCTCTACCATTCTGATGTTCTTTCACCTTATTTGTGGAGTGCTTCAAACCACTATACTAAAGGAAAATACGTTGACGATGGCACCTGGTCAAATACAGCCGTATCGCAGCAATACGGTGCCGCCGTACTTCTGTGCCGAATGATCGATCGAGGAACAATTACTTGGGATAATCCAGAAACCAGTGAGGTTGGAGAAAAAGATGTAGATATCCAACCTGGCGAAAAGCAACCTTTGGTATATTATTCACCAGATTCTAAGATTGATAACGGCAAAGAACTGCAACAGTTTTTAAATCAATTTTCAGGAATTTATTTAAGTGTAGATGGTTGCCTTGGTGATAAAACTTCCGAGGCTTTTAAAAAAGTTACTGGTTACTATCTCTTTGGAGATCCTAGAAATAAAAATTAATTTTAAATAGCAAATAAAATAGTAATTCTCTAATTTGTAAGTATTGCTTATCAAGTGCAAAAAATCCGATAAATTAAAACTTACTAGCTTGTTGATTGCTTAGAAAAAGGCAATCAGCACCTTTTAGGGATTACCAATTGGATTGTTTAACTTAATGGGTAATTCAATGATAACTTCTGTTCCCTGCCCCGGTTCGGAGATAATAGCAATACGTCCTTGATGATGTTCTAATATTTGATAACATACAGTTAGTCCTAAACCTATGCCTTTTCCGACAGGTTTGGTTGTAAAGAAAGGGTCAAATATTTTTGATTTAATCGCTGTTGGAATCCCGGAACCGTTATCTTTAATTTTGATAATTATTTGCTTAGCTGCACTAAATTCAGTTTTAATGTAAATCCGTTTTTCAGGTTGCTCTTTGAAAGTTTCCAGAGCATCAATTGCATTGCTGAAAATATTCATAAATACCTGGTTAAGCTGCGCCGGATAGCATTCAACGGGTGGCAGAACGCCGTACCGCTTAACTACCTGAATCTCTGGATTTCCCTCCGCCTTCCAGTCTCCGCCTGATTGCAAGCGATGCTGCACAATTAGCAAACTGCTATCAATTCCTTCATGAATGTTGACGCGCTTCCTTTCAGCTTCATCGAGTCGGGAAAAGTTTCGCAGTAATAGAATAATTTTACGAATGCGATCGCTGCCAGCCCTCATTGAAGTAATAATTTTAGGCAGATCGCCCGTCAAAAAATCGAGATCGATGTCCTCAATATATTGCTGTATTTCAGCATCAGGATAACTTTTTTGATAGCGTTGTACGAGGTTCAGTAGATTTTTTGTGTAGTCACTGATATGGGGAAGATTACCATAAATAAAATTAATCGGATTGTTAATTTCGTGGGCAATCCCAGCAACAAGTTGACCCAAACTAGACATTTTTTCAGTTTGAATGAGTTGCGCCTGCGCTCTTCCCAAATTGCGTAATGCTTGACTGAGCTGTTGAGCGTTGGTAGTTAATTCAGTATTCAGTTGCTGTAGTTGGTCGTGGGCTTGCTGTAATTGCTGGTTTTTTTGCGAAAGCTCTTCAGTACGCTGTTGCACCCGTTCTTCAAGAGTCTGACGCGCCTGTTCTAGTTCCTCAGTACGCTTTGCAACTCGCTGCTCTAGGTTTCCGATGAGGGCTTTTAGCGCCTGAGCCATTTCTTGATAAGCATGAGCAAGTTGACCGATTTCACCACCCGCGCCGATACCGGGAATGGGGGTAGTCAAATCGCCTGCGGCTAAGGTTTTGCTGCGTTCGGAGAGCTGGATAATCGGGTTGCCGATTTGTTTGGCTAGCAAATGTGCGATCGCAATCGATAACAAGGTAGCCAATCCCAGCCCTAGCCAAATCACACGGTTTAGGTTGATGGAAGCTTGATTAAAATACTTTGAGACAATTTGAATTTTGGCAATGGCAATAGGCTGATTGCGGGAAGTAATCGGAGCATATATCGTATTCAAACCAGATTTTGGTTCGATCCGATAAACTGTTTTACCTTTTTGAATCTTGCGTAACACCTGCGACTTTAAATTTACTTGTTCCCAAGGCTCAATGCTGGATTTGGCATTGCTAGAAATGATTGATTTGCCATCTAGAGAAATAACTTGCAGTTTAGTGGTAGGTTGAGAGAAATTAAGAAAGTTACGCAACCAAGTTTCATCTAAATTTTGCCCTAAAATCAAAGTTCCGGGTGACTTCCCCGTACCATCGCTGTTGTAAACAGGCGCTGTTGAAAAGAGCAATATCTGAGGCAAGCCGCTATCAATCAACATCGTTGTTGGCTTGTTGGTAGCGATCGCATCTGTTATCCGCTCAGCTACATTCGGAATTCGCAAAGCGTCACCTCGCTCTCCCAAAATCTCTCCCCTACGATCCACCACTTTCACATGATCGACATCGGTAGAAAGAACAAGTTGCTCGGAGACTTCCTTTTTGATCCAAGCCTCATCTCGCTTCCCAATTGCGTTGTATAAATCTGTCCAGATTGCATAGCTAGAGGATAAATTTTGCAATCCTTTCTCAGTAGCCGCAGTGTATCCCCGAAAGGCTAAAACTTGATCGTCGAGCCGAGTCTTTTCTAAGTCGATGAGCGGCTGCTGCACAAACCGCCACGCTACAGCACTCAGGAACATCACGGGTAGCAAAGATGCCCCAAAGGTAAAAATTAGCAGCTTGGGTTGAAGCTGTTGCAGCCGCTTGAACATCTCTGAGTTAATATAGATGCGGTGTTTCGTCCTCCAGACAGATAATCTGTCACAAGGCTCTCCACAGTTTAGCGGCTGTGAGAGTAAACTGACCGCTCTATTTTCGGAGGCGTAAAAGCGCCTACCTTGGTTGCAAGTTCTACGGTTTATTCGCAAAGATTTTTAGCTATGTGCGTCAGACAGCCAGAAACCGTTGAATTACATCCTGACTGAGTTCGCTAGTCGAGCCAGACGCGACGATACCGCCTTTTTGCATCGCGTAGTACCGATCTGCTTGTCGGACAAAATGCAAGTGTTGCTCGACCAATAAAACAGAAATGCCGGTAGATTCAATAATGCGGCGCACTGCTGCTTCTATTTCTAAAATAATCGAGGGTTGAAT
>NZ_JACJOQ010000665.1:0-3816 GCF_014695635.1 Coleofasciculus sp. FACHB-712
TCAAGCTTCTCCAACGCACTGGCAAGCGCCAAAGGATTCCCCGTGATTTCAGCCGAACCCAAGTCAGCAGAATACTCCCTGGTGCGGGAAATCGCAAACTGGATTAGCGCCGCCGCAATCGGAGCCAAAACGATAAGAAACAAGGAACCCAAAGCGTTTCCCCCTCGGCGGTCATCGCGGGTGACAGGGCCGTAGAGCGCTCCAAAAGTGAGAATCCGCCCCGCAAAGGTAATCGCTCCCGCAATAGTCCCTGCAACCGCCTGAGTGAGAGTGTCGCGGTTTTTGACGTGGGTAAGTTCGTGAGCCAAAACACCTTCAAGTTCTTCGCGGGAAAGCAATTCCATAATCCCTTGAGTCACTGCCACAGAAGCATGATCCGGATCTCGTCCGGTTGCAAAAGCATTGGGAGATTTGGTTGGCACTACAAACAGCTTGGGCATGGGAATCCCGGCTTTTTGGCTCAGGGAAGCCACCATATCGTAGAGTTCTGGAGCCTCTTGACGGGCAATCGGTTGAGCGCGATACGCCATCAAGGCGGCTTGGTCAGAGTAATACCAAGAACTAAAACTACTGAATGCCGCAAAAGCCAGACCTAGATATAGCCCCTGCTCGTTGCCTACCAAATAATAGCCACCCAGAACCAGAAGACCGCTGAGGAGTCCCAGCAATGCTGCTGTCTTAATTTGATTTCCAAACATGATGATTAGAAAGCAGTTGTTGAAGATTTTCTTTATTTGTTCTTAAGGTCTCAGATTCTGGAGTGTCTAGGCTCTATCTCATGTATGAAACTTGCCTCTTCCGGCTGGTAGGGAAATGGGTAAGAAGCTTCATGTCTTTTTAGGTGGTAGCGATCGCGATTACCCAATGAGCCTTTTTATACCCCGCATCATTGCTTGTAATGGAACTTCCCATAAGTGTTCCCAACCCCAAATATATTGTAGATACCGGGGAAAACCTAGAAATCTTAATTGAAAATTATCAGGATTTACGGTTCTTGAATATTGTAGATATCTACTTGTCAAACGCTCAGTAACTGATTTTTCTTCTCTACTCATGAGCTGATATTCGCTGCGCTCAAATTTAGAAATGGGTAGATTTTGTACTTCTTGTAAAATCAACGAAGGGATTGGGAAATTTAGGATTTCATGTAATTTCGTGAGTATATTTTGTAATGGCAAAATTAAGCGGTACTTCTGTGCCTGTGTTATCAGTCGGTTCCAATCAATTTCTGACTGGTATGAGTTGAGAAGTATTGCGGCATCCGCTAGCCGAGTAACTGGAAAAACAAAATTACTCATTCCTCCATATACACAAACGTATAATAACTGCTCGGTAGGATTTAAAACATAAGTTGAGAAGTCATCCAGCTTGGTTAATATCGCACTATCCCAGAAATCTTTTTCTGCGTCTTCTTGAAAAGCATCTGCAAACAAATGCCAGCGAAGATAAAAGTATTGTTTTGATTTATTTTCAAACCTCAAATTATGGGGAAATCGTGCAATTGTATTCGGGATTTTTCCTTTAGCTATCCAGCCAATATTAGTCAATAAGTTTATAGTTTTCAATACGTCTGCTGGATGAACTAAAAATTCTATATTATGTATCATCCGCAACCCTTTATCTTGATAATAATGCAGATTTAAGGCTATATCTTTCAGCAGCATTATTTCGATACCAGCATTCTGAACAGAACGAATAACATCTGCAATTTTTTCCAACAAAACTTGATTCTCACACCAAGTTCGTCGGTAAACCCCTTTCAGTCTTGCCATATGCAGATCTGTCACGCTATGTGCAGATAAGTTGCGATAAAGTAAAGGTAGCAACCGATAGGATTCTACATCGAGAGTCTCAATATCGGCAGATGATTTCCATTTATGCCAGGAGTTGATCGCTTCTTCTCCCTGTAAAAGTGCTGCCCGTAAAAGCAATTTCTGCTCAGAATCAGGGCAGCTAAAGCTATAATGATTTTCTGAATTTAGATTATGCATTTCAGCTAATTTAGTATTTTTTAGAAGCGTCCTTTCATAATTAATTAAGGTACTTTCATGCCTGGAATGTTTACTCTAATTTTGTAAACAGAAGTACCAGCAGTAATGTAAAGACTCTGCAAATTATCATCTCCCCAAGCACAATTAGCTGGCACCTCTGGGGTAACAATTGTTCCTAAATGATTCCCTGCTGGATCGAAAACCCACACCCCTCCTGCACCTGTGCAGTAGATATGTCCTTGCACGTCTACTTTCATCCCATCAGGTAAACCAGGTTTTTTCCCATTAATCTTATAAAAGATGCAGCTATTAGCAAGTTTACCGTCAGCTTGAACGTCGAACACGCGAATATGACGGCGTTCAGAATCGTCGATATAAAGCTTTTTTTCATCCGGTGAAAATGCTAGTCCATTGGGTTTATCAAAATCGTCGGCTACGACAATAATTTCTTTGCCATCAGGCGAGAGGCGGTAAACCCCCTGGATTGGTTGTTCCTGCTGTTCGGGTTTGATGCCATAAGGCGGATCTGTGAAGTAGATAGAACCGTCACTTTTCACGACAATATCATTAGGACTATTCAGTTTATTACCTTGAAATTTATCAGCTAAGACGGTAATTGAACCATCTTTTTCGGTGCGGGTGACGCGGCGCGTTCCGTGTTCACAAGCAATGAGTCGTCCCTGTTTATCTCTAGTCAAACCGTTGGAATTACGACTAGGCTCTCTAAAGACTTTTACCTCACTCTTGGGAGTCAGTTTAAAGATTTTGTTAGCCGGAATATCACTAAAGAGGAGATATTTTTCTTCAGCAAACCAAATAGGACCTTCTGTAAATTCAAATCCCGTAGCCACACGCTCAACAGTTGCATTTTTAGGGAAAAGACTTTTAAAGGCTTGACATTTTGCCTCCAGTTCCCCTGTAAACAATTCTTCTTTTAATTTTCTTTTTATCCATTTCGCAATACGCACCATTTGACTTTCTTTAAAATAACAACACTTTTTTACTGATTCAGAGATTCGGCATAACGATGATTATATAATGACAACCCAGCATCAATTTTGAGAATGGTTCCAGTAGTAAACTTTGAAAAATAGTCAGAAGCTAGGTAAACAGCAGCACGACCAATATAACCAGGATTAATTGAACTGTTATCCAGCGGAGTATAGCTGTGAAAAAGTGAATTTCCTTGCTCATCTTCCGCTACCCAACCGGGAGCGATTCCGTTAACTCTTATCCCAGAAGTTGCCAATTCTAGAGCCAATTCTTTGATAATCATTCCTATCGCAGCTTTTGAGGAGCTGTAACTAGGCCAACGTACAAGTTCCCATTGGTGAATAGACGTGATATATATAATTGAGCCATGAGTGCGATGATTAACCATCATTTGAGAAATAAGCTTTGTGAGGTACATTGGCCCGAAAACATTGGTATTAAAGGTTTTATGCCATTCTCCTAAATCAAGGTCTTTGCTCTGGCTTGTCTCAAATTGGATTCCCACATTGTTGACAAGAATATCAATATTTATTTTGTTTTCTACTAAATAATTAGATAAATAATCGTTATCTTCCTTCTTGGAAACGTCTGATACCAAACCTATTGATTTAACTGGATAGCAGCTCAATTCTTTTTCTAAATTTTCACATCCTTCCCGAACTAGGTCAGTGAAGAAAATGTTTGCGCCTTGTTTGGCCATTTCAAGAGCAATACTTCTTCCAATATTTCTGGCTGCTCCAGTTATCAGAACATTTTTTCCAGCTAAAAGCTGATTATCGATAACTACCGAAGGCTCTGTTGCTGGTTTTGTAACTACCAACTTTGGAGCTGT